>JAGQHH010000788.1 GCA_020431945.1 Cyanobacteria bacterium HKST-UBA02
GTCGGCAGGGCTGGTCTGTTTGGGAGCTTCTAACGGCGGATCGCCGCTGGAAGCTTCCGAGTTTTGAGGCGTGCCGCTTACGTCTTCCACACCGACATGACCGTCTCCCGGAGCCGGAATGGACTCAGGAGCGGGCTCGGACTCGGTCTTAGCCGGCTCCGGCTCGGGCTCTTTCCTGCTTTCAGCAGGTGTTGCCGGATCCGGTGCGTCGGCGGGTCTGGGCTTGGTGCCCCGGGGAGCATCGAGGACCTGATAAAGGACCGTATGAGGGTTGTTCTTCTGCAGTTCTTCGATGCGGCTCATGAGCTCCGATGCCGTGAAAGGCAATTCGCACTGTTGTGTGTCTACCTTGGCTGCCTCGTCTTCTTTTACTGGAGATCCCTTGAATTTTAGGGCGAGCAAATGTAATTCGCCTTTATCGTCGGCACGTATCGTGTTGACGCCATATCCGTCGATCACCCGGAAACTGCCGCCCTTGATGAGCGTATCAAGCTTGGTCGCCGGCGGCGGATAGAAAATCCAGGCTCGATCGCCTTCTACATAAAATAGGTACAGGTAGCAATCGGACCGGGGCGTCAGGGTAATCGTCACTTCCTGACCGAGATAATAGCTGTCCAGGGGCTCGTTGAATTTCACCTCGATGGGCTGGATATCGCTCTGTCCGACGCGCCAGCTCTCGAGATTGGGGTAGACCATGATGATTCCGGCAACCAGAAATGCCACCAGGCTGGTCACCACGAATGAGAGAAGACCGGGTCCGATGGCGAAAAAGAGACCCTGGGTTTCGGTGGGCACGGTCTCCGGGATGGAGAGGGCTCTCAGAGCATCTATGGAAAGAGCCAGACGAATGGAAGTGGTGGGCAGATTGAGACCGGGGAGGGTGGCAGTGTCACCGCAATGAATCGCCACCACCGAATTGCGATCGAATAGCGGGGAGCCCGAGTCCCCCGGGGAGAGCGCCAGATCGTGGAGAAGATGGAAACGATCGTCCTTCTTGAGCCGGCCCAGATAGCGACCCACCTGGGCCAGGGGAAACTGGCTGGTGGTGAACTGTCCCAGGTGGGAAGGATAGCGGATGGCGCTGAGATTCTGCTGCGCCGGCACCTGAACGTCATAAGTGATGGGCAGGGACCGGGCGTTGGAGTCGGGTGGCCGAAGGTCGACCTGCAGAGTGGCGACATCGAAGCGGACAAGCTGGTCTTTTCCCTGGCCGTAGCTCGGGTGGGTCTTTATCGAACGGACCACATAACGATTGCCCGAAGCCGGGAATTTGACAGTGATGGAGGCGGGGGAGCGCTTGTAAGCCTCCACCACATGACCGCAAGTGACCATGGTATTGGGGGCGGCCAGCCACGCCTGACCGAGGATCTCGTCCTCGCCGTCTTCCACCAGCACGATATGTGCCAGGGAAAGGGCAAATGAGTCCGGATCGCCGGGCAAGCCTATTAAGTTCTGTGAGGAAGAAGAAGTTGACACTTTGGTCTGGTATTAAAGACAGGACTGCTTCTAAAATCAGTTAGTAATCTTCTCTATTCTATATAAATCAATGACAGAAGCCCAGCAGAATGAAAATCAGGAAAATGCCGTAAGCCCCACCAAGAAGGCGGGCCGGTTCGGTCTCTGGATCACCCTGGCATGCCTGGTGATAAGTTTTCTGGCGCCTTACGGCATCACCTTCAATCAAGCTGTCAAGTCCTACAGGGCAGGAATCAGGACCACAGATTCTATTAGCCAGATAACCGAGCAGGATGCCAGGAACAAAGCTCTGCGCTCCGCTCTCGTCTCTTTCATGATCGCTCTTTTCATACTGACCCTCTGGCGTTTCGATCAGCTGGTCTTCCACCGGGACCAGGACCTCAAAGGCGACCGGCGGATAACCGCTCTGCTCTTCTGTCTGGGATTCTTTCTCTGGATGGCCTGGTCCGGCATCGCCAACATGATGATCATGGCCAATGACGATATTACGGACGTTCCGGCACAACTCCCGGGTCTATCGCCGCGCTGACGCCCGATAAGCTAAAATTATCTCCCCTGGAGGGCTTTGAGAGAGACTGTGCTCACAAGCAAAACAGAAGTGGAGGAGATCCTGACCATATCCCCGGAATGGCGGGTCTTCCTGGCACGCGCCGAAGAGAGCGCCCGGGAAAAACAATCTCGGTCTCGATCTCATAAAGAATCGCCCCCGGCCCTGGCTCTACTCGAGCAGGTGGGGGCGGAAGCCATTTATACCAAGGCAAAGCTCCTGGGGACCGAGCAGGACAGATTTCTGGATCTCATCCGGGACTTTTATTTTCAGCCCATGTTCGCCCGTATGCTCACTCTCAACCAGAATCTCAAGCGTTTCTGGATCCAGCGCCGGGTCGACCGGGAGACCCAGGAGCGGCTCTGCGTATCACTTTCCACCGAGCTCGCCCTGAAGCTCCATACCGCTTTGATCAAACAGATGAGCGAGCACAAAGAGGACGGCTTCAAAGTGCTCCTCCCTGCCTATGCTCAGAGATCGGTTCACAACGCCGTGGTGGACTATGTTCGCAGTGAATGGCAGTGGGAGAAGGATACTCTCCAGGATCTGGATCTCGATCCGAGCCAGGTGGACCCGCGTACCCAGGTAGCCGACCAGGCCGAATATTCGCCCGAATACCAGGCGATCTCTTCCGAGCAGGTCAAACAGCTCAATGAGGTGCGAGCCCACCTGAGCACCATGCTCGGGGACCAGCGCTACCCCCAGGATTCGCTCATAGTAGTGGATTGCATGTTCGGTCTCGGTCTCACGCCTCATTCGAGAGCCGGCGAAGAGATGACCATGAGGGAGTGTTGCGAGAAGCTTTCTCTTAAGGGAGACACTCAGGCCCGCCAGATCGCCCGCTGCCAGGTGCTTCTCGACAAAGGTCTCGATATCATCCGGGAAGCCATCCGCACCAGCATGCCCGGAGTCGCCCAGGCCTGGCAGGCTGACGTCAACGTCAATTCGGCCTCCCGCCGGGAGCTCAACCACTATCTCGGTCTCACCGAAGGGGAGGTGGACCGTCTCCTGCCCAGCCGCCAGTATTACTATCTCGAAGAGATGGCTGACCGAAAGGTCGTGAAACAGGAGCGCATTCCAGAAATCGCCGAGAAAGGCGCCGTGGCCGCTTTCATCCCGGTGGACCTGAACAGCGCCACTCGCCGGGACATCATCGATATCTGCGGTGCCGAAAAGAACGCAGCCAGGCTCCTGGTTGAAAAGAGACCCTTTAACAGTCTGGCTGAGATCTTGAAAAGCGGTATCCTCAACCAGGCCGACCTGGACAAGCTCATAGACAAGGGAGCGGTTCTCAAGGTCCAGCGCAAAGCAGCCGTTCCTTTGAATACTGCCAGTGCCGAAGACCTTGCCGCCCTGGGGCTCTCCGCCGAGCTGGGCGAGCGCATTCTCAGAGGCCGCCCCTTCGAGAGCTGGACC
>JAGQHH010000083.1 GCA_020431945.1 Cyanobacteria bacterium HKST-UBA02
CGGGCGGCGGCGGCGGCCAGGGCGTCGAAGGCAACCCCGACAAGGGTGCCAGAGACGGTGCCCCGTCTCTCGAAGCCGAGAAAGACATCGATTTCGGACCCTATATGGCGGACCTGCAAAGGAGAATCAAGCGAGCCTGGTTCCCGCCCAAAGGTAACGAAAGTAAAAGACTAATGGTTGTCTTCAAGGTGCACCGCAACGGCACCATGTCCAACCTGCGTCTGCAGAGATCGTCCGGTCTGGCCATAGCCGATCAAGCAGCTTTGAAAGCAGTCCAGAATGCCGCCCCCTTCAGACAATTACCTGACGGTGCGCCGGCGGATGTCGACATCCAGTTCACCTTCGATTATAACGTCTTCAAGGGCTCGGGTAGTGGCAGCCTTCGTCGATTCTGATAGACTCTTTTGGCCGGGTGGCGTATTGGCAGAGAAAAGCCAGCGCAAAGATTGATTAGGACTTAGGAGAGAGCATGGAAAACAAATTCATCACTTATTTCATCGAGTTCATGGTCAGCGACTGGTTCGCCTCCATCCCGATCACCATCTGCTCGGTGGCTACCCTGGCTGTTATCTTCGAGCGGTATCTTTACTACCAGCAAAATCGCCGGGATGTCACGGCCTTCATCCACCAGCTCCAGCGCGAGCTCGAGAACAACAACCTTCAAAAAGCCCAGGCCACATGCTCTCGTCTGGGTGGTGTCGTCGGCGAAGTAGCCGAGGAAGGTGTGCGTCTCCTCGCCGAGCAGAAAGAGGACTTCTCCAAAGCCTTCGATATCACCGTCGGTCTGGTCTCACGCAAACTCGAGAAGCACCTGGCGGTGCTGGGCACCATCGGAGCCACCTGCCCCTTCCTGGGACTGTTCGGTACAGTGGTCGGCGTTGTGTTCACTCTCGATGAGCTGGGCGCTTCCGGCGGCGGTACGCAGACCGTCGTTATCGGGGTCGCCAAAGCCCTGATTGCTACCGGATATGGTCTCATCGTCGCCATCCTCGCGGTTATCTTCAACAACTGGTACACCAACACCGTCAAGCGTTTCAACGACGACTTCCAGCTTCTGAAGCTCCTCTTCCTGAGCTTTGTCGCCGAGAGCGGTGAAGCCACCTACGTGCAGTAAGTAAGACGGAACGCCGAAAGAGGGGGTGAGGGACTATGGCAATGGGAGCTGTCGGTGAATCTTTCACCGATATCAACATCACCCCGCTCACCGACGTCTTCCTGGTCCTTCTCGTGATCATGATCCTCATCGCCCCGCTCATCGACAAGTCCGAGCTCAAGATCAAGCCGCCTGAGACTTATAATGCCAAGAAAGAGAACTCCCGCACCAAGACGGTGATGATCGACGTGGACGCCGAAGGGAATGTGGCTATTCAGGGCAAGACAATGGAAGATAAGAGCCCGGAGGCCATTCAGGCGAAACTCCAGGACATCTTCTCCAGGCTTCCGGACAAAGAGGTCCCGGTTACCGTCAATGCTGACGGCGACTGCAAGCAGAAAGACATCATCGTGATCATGAACGCCTGCTCGCAACTCGGGGTCAAGCGTATGCGCGTCGCTACGATCCAGACCAAGAACTACTGATTCTCCATGACTCGAGCTTACCAGCTTGGTTTGATCGGCTATCCGGTCGGCCATTCTCTGTCGCCCCGTTTGCACCGGGCAGCGCTCAGCAGCGCCGGCTTGCAGGGGGACTACCAGTTGCTGGCAGTGGCACCCCAGGACCTGGACGAATTTCTTTCCCGGCTTCGACTTGCCGGAGCGAGCTATCAGGGTCTGAACGTCACGATTCCGCACAAACAGGCGGTGATTCCGCACATGGACGAGTTGTCACCGTCGGCAGCCTCCGCCGGAGCAGTCAATACGATCATGATTCGTGAAGACCGGCTCGTCGGTCACAACACTGATATCCACGGCTTCAAGACCGGTCTGGAAAGCGCCGGGCTGTCGCCGGACAGACGTCGTATCGCTATTGTCCTGGGGGCAGGTGGAGCAGCCAGAGCCGCCATTCTAGGGCTCGCTGAGCTGGCTTTCGCCGAGATTGTCGTGGCTGCTCGGGATCGGTCGAAAACCCGGGATCTTGTAGCGGGGTTCGGGCAGCCTGATTTTCCCGCCACCGTCAGGGCCGCGGATCTCGATGGTCTGGCCGGTTCTTCTGCAAGTGTTTCAGCAGATTTGCTGGTCAATGCCACCCCCCTCGGCCAGTCCGCCGAGCCCACATTCTCTACACCGATCTGGTTCGAGCGTGCTCTCGGTTGTCTTGGTGAGGACGGGCTCTTCTATGATCTGGTTTATGCCCGGGAGTCCACCGGTCTGACACCGCTAGTGGAGGCTGCCAGAAAGAGAGGATTACCTGCCGTGGATGGCATGGTCATGCTTGTACACCAGGCAGCAGCCGCTTTCGAGCTATGGACCGGGAAAAAGCCCGACACCGAAGCCATGAGAGAAGCGGCTTATCGGAGCTGAATACGCACCGTATATAGTGGTTTAGATAAAAGGTGCCTGACCTTCGAAGAAGACCGGGACTAGCTGCATGGCCAGACCCAGCTCGCCTTCGATGGCGAGGATTCCGGACAGAGCAGCGGTCATCGCCGTCATTCGCCCTGCCAGGATCATATCCAGGTCGTCGGCGTTGATGGAGATCGAGCAATCAGCTTTGTCCGTCTCGCCGTTATGCGGGATAAACTCGCAGGTACCGTCTGAAATTTTGGTAATCCAGGAACCACCGCCTTCACCTCGGATGGTGAGCATATAGGTGGCGCACATATTTCTTGCTTTGTCCGGATTGAATCGACGTTGCAGTTCTTCGATTTTCTCGTTGCTGAGCACGACCTCATCCTCATTGATCATTCGGCGATCAATTCTCTGAAAGTAGCAAGGCAGGCAGAATTATAACGCAATGCGCTTGCAATCGTTGAGGTGGGGCCTGGCTTTATTAGGAAAATCTAGGCCAGATTGCCTGAAACGAGCCATGTCCGGCACAATATCCGTTACAACTTCGAGTAAACATAATGAGCGACAAGAAGGAACCAGAAAGAAGCGGGAGACGACGGCGGCGCAAAGGTTTCACCAGCGTCTCCAGCGTGCTCTCCACGGTAGCCAATAAATTCGGTCTGGAGACGCGCATGAAAGAACAGGCTTTCATGTCGATGTGGCAATATGTGGTGGGAGAGCCGCTCTCATCCCTGTCCAGACCGGTTTTCATCGATTACCAGCGCAATCTCGTGGTCGGGGTCCGTGACAGCGCCGTGGCTTCCGAGCTCAGTCTCAGAAAGAAAGAGATCATGGCAAGCCTTCGCTCTCTAGCTTCCAGTGTCGGTATTGGCATCGCCGGCGTTCGTTTCGACGTCAGGCATTTTCACCGCTCGGCTCCCGACTCGGGCTCCGAGAGCTTCGCTCAGCCGGCATCTCAGGCGATTCCCGAGCCCACAGACGCGGATCTCGATAACCTGGTGCTGGAAGACTCGTATCTCCAGGAGCTGGCATTTATCGAAGAGTCCATGTCGGAATCCACCAGGGATGAAGAAGTTAAAAGTCGTATCCTGGGAATCTATGAGCGAGAGTTAAGACACCGCCAGTGGCTTGCAGCAAGCGGTGCGCCGCTCTGCAGCGCTTGCGGCCAGCCGGAACGCCGCCTGCACGGAGGCGAGGCTCTGTGCACGCCCTGTTATGTGGATTCGCTTTCCCGGAGCAAGACTTAACAAAGTGCAAGATTGAACTTATTCAAGGCTTCCTGATGACTACTATGTTATGATTCGGCCGCGGTTGTAAGTTGCTTGTTTTTTGCCGCAGCCAAGCGGTTTGAACAGTCGTCAAGACGGGACACCAGATACAGCGAAATCAACCGGGAAACCAATATGATCCGACTGCAGAACGTTTCGAAAACCTATGGCGGAAGACCGGCGTTGAAAGACGTCAATTTGCACGTGGCCCTGGGCGAGTTCGCCTTCCTGGTCGGTCCATCCGGCGCCGGCAAGTCCACCCTCATGCGTCTGCTCTACCGGGAAGAAGTCCCGACCCAGGGCTCGGTCTTCATCGGTGGCGTCAATCTCACCAAGCTGTCGAGCAGGCAGATTCCTCTTCTGCGGCGGCGTCTCGGTATCGTTTTCCAGGACTATCGTCTGCTTCCCAACCAGACGGCTTTCGATAATGTCGCTTATATCCTTCGGGCTCTCGGTGTCGAAGAGAGCGAGGTGCGCAAGCGGGTGAGCAGCGCACTGAATGTGGTGAACCTCGACGACAAGGCCGGTCACTATCCCGATCAGCTCTCCGGGGGAGAGCAGCAGCGGGTTGGTATCGCCCGGGCCATCGTCAACGGACCTCCCGTGCTCCTGGCGGACGAGCCGACAGGCAACCTCGATCCGGCGACATCTCTCGAGATCGTCCAGTTGCTCGCCCGGATATCGCAGAGAGGCACCACTGTGCTGGTGTCTACCCACGACCAGACCATCGTCAATGCCATGCGCCGGCGGGTAATCTCGCTCCGCCAGGGTGAGATCGTCACGGACGTGGATTGTGGAGTTTACGAAGTTGAGGTGGGGCAGAGCTGATGCGCCAGTTGCGAATCTTCTTCCGAGTAGTGGTGGAGACTCTCCTGGGTCTCAAGGCCAGTGGCTGGTCCAACTGGCTGGTGGTGAGCATTCTCACCATAGCCCTGACCATCTTCGGGAGCGTCCTGCAGCTCACCATGACTCTCAAGAACGTGGTCAACTCTTTCGGTTCTCAGATGGTCATCTCGGCCTATCTGGACAATAATCACGAGCCCCGCAATGTAGCCCGGGAAGTGAGCCAGTTCAACGAGGTCCGCCTGGTGGAAGTGGTGACCAAGGATGTGGCCTGGGAAGACATGAAGAAGAATCTCAAGGTAGCCTCTATCCCCAATCCTCTGCCCAACACGCTGCATATTACGGTCTATAGCCCGGAGCAAGTGGAGAAGCTCGCTCCCAAGCTCAAGCTCCTGCCGGCGGTGGAAGCGGTCAAGTATCCTCTGATGGTGGCAAGACGGATCAACGAAATCCGGCACTTTTTCGAGATAGCCGGTGTGGCGGTTACAGCTGCCCTTACCACCGCCACCCTCACGGTGATCGGTAATACCATCCACCTGGTTATCCAGGCCCGTAAGCGCGAGATCGAGATCCTCAGTCTAATGGGGGTCGGTCATTTCTATATCAAGTGTCCCTTCGTTCTTCAGGGGGCCATCTATGGAGCTCTGGCTGCGGCTCTGGCTATGGGCGTCCTGCTTGTCATGCAGTTTTACGTGGTCCAGCCTTATATGCTCAGTCACCTGGTCAGCTTCGTCTCGCTTCTGCCTCAGCAGCTCGAATACAGCCTGGTACAGACCTTCATGGTCATGCTTCTGTTGGGCGTGGCGGTAGGTGCCGGCGGCGGCGCCTGGACCTCCGGCCGTTATATCAAGATCTAGATCCGGCGATTCTCATCTAGTCTAGACTCAAAACAGCAGAGCCGGGCAAAATGCCCGGCTCGATTGCTTTAATGGCAGGCTCTAGTTTATTTGACTGCTGCTTCGAGAACGGTCACTTTCACCATCTTGTCGTCTTTGCGGAGATTCATGACGTTCTCCAGTCCTTCCACGACCCGGCCGAAAACAGCGTACTGCCCATCCAGGAAGCTGGCGGCACCGAGGGTGAAATAAAACTGGGAGGTGGCGGAGTTGGGATCGTTGGTTCTCGCCATGGCGATCACTCCGGCTGCGTCATGCTTGAGATTCGGCTTGGTCTCGAGCGGAATGGTCTTGCCGGAGCCACCAGTGCCGGTGCCGGTCGGGTCGCCGCCCTGGATGCAGAATCCGGGCTCGTAGCGGTGGAAGATCAGACCATTGTAGAAACCCTGGCTGACCAGACCGAGAAAATTGTTGGCGGTGGTCGGAACTTCGCTCTGGAAGATCTGGACTTTGATGGGGCCCTTTGTGGTTTCCATCAGTACGACTGGATCAGTGTTTGGCATTTTGAATCCTCACTTTTTAGAGTACGAGTTACCGTTTTTTCTTCTTGTTTCCTTCGTCCACATAGACTTTCGTCATGTGGTCGCCTTTGTGAATCTGAAAGACCGTCTCGAATCCCTCCACGACTTTGCCGAAGACGGCGTACTTGCCGTCGAGCTCGCTGCGTGGCTGGAGAAGAACATAGAACTGGGAGGTGGCGGAGTTCGGATCGCTCTTTCTACCCATGCCTACTATACCGGCTTCATTGTGCTTGCGGGCGGTAATCTCGAGCGGTATGGTTTCGCCGGAGCCACCAGTGCCGGTGCCGGTCGGGTCGCCGCCCTGAATAAGAAAGTCCGGTTCCCAGCGGTGGAAGGTCAGTCCGTTATAAAAACCCTTGTTTACCAGCCGGAGGAAATTGGCGGCGGTCACCGGCGCTTCTTCCTCAAAAACCCGGATCTTGAAAGTCCCTTTGTCCGTCTCCACAACCACTACAGGGTCGTCGCTTTTCTCGGCTTTTTTCGATGCCGCCAGGGCCCCGTCATCGAAAGCGGCGGCGAGAAGCAGTACCAGAACAATCGAAAGAGCGGCTAAATATACCTTCGCAGCTTGCTGCATCGGGCTTTGTTCTCCCTGGACAAACCGAAACGCCTCAGATTGTATCAAGTCGCACCGCTATTAACGAACTTTTTGACCGTCCGTGTCGTCCGCCTTGCCCGATATGGAAATCTTGAGTACTCCCGAGATGCGGGTATAGGGCGGATACATCACCGGCAGATAGAGCTTGTCGCTGCCGTTAAGCTCTGCCTCGGGAAAGGCAGCCCAGCCTTCGGTGTCATCGCCGGGCATCATCAAGCGGGTGCCCAGTCTCTCGGCTTCCACCTCATGGCGACCGGCGTCTCGACCGAGAGCGACGCCCAGGTTTCGCTTGCGATACTCTCCGGGATTCATGGTCTCGTAAGCAAGCATTCCTCCGAGCCCCAGGGTTCCCACCCCGATGGCGCCCACCAGGGCTTTCTTCTTGCCGGTGAGGATGGTGTTGTCATGCTCTTCGAGCTTTTCAGCGCTGACCGATGTGCTTGGTTCGGTCTGACCTCCGGCAAGGACGTCTTCCCTGCTGACGCCTTTGAGCCCGGCAGCCACGGAGGGTGTCAGGGAAGCTTTGTTGCCCAGGATGAGCATGGGGCTTCGTCCGGTGTTCTTCACCCGGACTTTGAGAAAGCGGAGACTGTCGCCTTTGTAGCGGCTCAGGGGTGAATATTCCATAAGCTCGGCACTGGTCTCGATGGCTTCTGATTGCGCCGAGCCTTTGATGAGGGGGGTCTGCTCCAGGGCGCTTTTGTCCGACTCCGGATCCGGTCCTTTGCGGCTGACTTCTTCCGGGGAGGTGGGCAGCTCCTTTTCGGGTCCCGGCAGAATCGGGGAGCGCAAAGGCGTGTCGAGCCCTGCTGCATCGGTGTCATCCTCGAGAGCCTGGCTGAAAGCCGGTGGACCAAGAATGAGAGAAATGGCGAGGAGCAAGCCCGGGAGCTTGATTGTCGAAGGCACAGCGGGGTTCCTTTAAATAAAAGCCGAAAAGCTCGACAATATTGTAGCCTAGCGCTTTCGCTGGCCGATTAACTGATAAGTAACCTTGCACCTGACGCCTTCGCCCTGCTTGACGATGGAGATTCGCTCCAGACCGTTGAACTGGGCGCCGCCATTCTGAAGGGTCATGACCACTGCTTCCTGGGCCATGGTGTTTTTGATCGGATG
>JAGQHH010000789.1 GCA_020431945.1 Cyanobacteria bacterium HKST-UBA02
TCGTATCCTTGACGGCGGCTTGTTCGGTGGCCATTCGAGAAACTCTACCGGAAAACTAAGCAAGTGTAACTGGCAATTGTGACTTAAATGTACCCTCGCCTGCCCCAAAATAAAACGGGGAGGCTACTGCCTGTTCCTATGCAAAAGGGGAAGGCGGAAGCCTTCCCCTGCTCTCACCTAGTCGTGATCGCTTACTTGCTGCAGGTGGTCGAGCAGTCATTGCAGGCGCTGGCGCAGTCCTGCATTTTCTTGTCGTCCTTGAAAGCAGCACAGGACTCAGCGCATTTCTTGCAGATCTCGGCGCAGAGGGCTTTTACTTTCGGGGCGAAAGCCGAGCCGCGCTTGCTGAAGTCAGAGCTGAGCTTGCACATGGCAGTGCAATCCTCGAGGACCTTTATATGCTCGGCACTGGCATGCTCGCCGCCTTTCTCGCGGCAATAGGCCAGGGTGTCCTCGCAGGTACGGGCGCAGGAGGCGCAGTCCGTGACACAGCAGGAAGCATCTGTTTTGGTCGCCTTCTCCCCGGCAAAAGCAGGCAGCGAGGTCATGAAGCTGAATACTGTCAGCAGTGCCAGAAGCACTCTGTTGAATGTTCTCATTGTTATTCTCCTTTGATTCAAAACGGTAGATCTACTCTTTCGAGAAATCAATCCACCGGGTCAACTGAGAAAACGTCTCAAGAGAATATAGATGGGCTGTGCCGGAGAGGCAGGCTCGCCGGCGGAGTTGATACCGGGCTCAGCCGGGGCTGTGGCGTTGAAAGCCCGGGTGCCGACCGGGACCCAGGGGCTCAAATCGAGACTGACAGGCCTGCCGGTGGCTATGCCGTCATCGCCCCCTCGAGCCGGTGCCTCACACAGACAGGTCGAAGCGAGACTGGTCCTGGAAGAGATCGCCGGTCTGCAGCAATCGCAACTACTCTCCATGGCCGCCGGGGGGCCATTATGGCAGCTGGATACACCCGGTGCTGCCGGCGATGGGAGAAGCACTCCTGTGAAAAGGAGGGCGGCGATCAGAAAGATAGTCCGTAAAGCTTTCATAAACAGGCCCGACGAGAAGCTAGCCGATTTGTTCCCGAGTTAATTCTCAGTGACAGCTTCCGCAGGAGCTCCCGCAACAGGAGCCGCAGCCGCCGCCGCTGCGGGCCGGCGCCCGGGAGGAGGTCTCCGACTCAGTGCTCCGTACCCCGGCGGCAATATACATATTCCAGATACGGCTCACCTGCTCGCTGCCGCAGAGCTCGCAGCTCGTCTCCGGGCTGTCTTTCATAGAACGCTCGACGGTGAAGGTCTCCCGGCAGCTCAAACAACGATAGTCATAGCTGGGCATGGTTATTTCGCCTCTTTGTCGACTTTCTGCTCGACCTGGTCTTTCTTCTTCAGATCCAGCTTGCCGGTCATCAGGGCTGAGATATCGTTGACCATAATCACAGCCATGAGGAAAAGCAGGCTGATGAAGCCCCATTTGATGATCTCGCCGTGGGCTCGCTCGCCCATGGGTCTTCCCCGGATCAGCTCGATGGTCATGAAAGCCAGGTGACCGCCATCGAGAGCCGGATAAGGCATGAGATTGATAATCGCCAGATCCATGGAGATAAGGATGGTGAAGATGAAGAGCTGGTTCCAGTCCTGTCGGGCGATATCGGCACCGATCTTGATCACGGCCAGAACACCATGCACGTCACCGATACCGACATTGGGAGCGCCGGCGACTTTCTTGGCCCCGGTGACATTGTTCCAGAAGCCCTGGGCGAGCTGC
>JAGQHH010000008.1 GCA_020431945.1 Cyanobacteria bacterium HKST-UBA02
GCCGCGACCACCTGGACGCCGGCTCGGTGGCTTCCCCGAACCGGGAGACCGAAGCCATGAAAGACGGCAGTGACGCCATCGCCGACTGGGTTTATCTCAATGCCCTGATCAATGCTGTCGGTGGTGCCTCCTGGGTGTCCCTGCACCATGGTGGCGGTGTCGGTATCGGCTATGCCCTGCACGCCGGTCAGGTGATCGTCGCCGACGGTACTCCGGAAGCGGCAGCGCGCCTGGAGCGAGTGCTCACCACGGACCCGGGCATGGGTGTCATCCGCCATGTGGATGCCGGCTACGAAGAAGCCATCGAATGCGCCCATGAAAGAGGCGTGCGCATCCCCATGGAAGAGATCTAGAAAAAAGATCGCGGTGAAGGCACCAGAACCAGTGGCAGGTCCGGCGGCGAACTGATTATATGAGCGCCAAAGAACAGGGCGCGAAGAGATCTGGTCGCACCGGAACAAGTAACAAGAGACGCCTGGGCCCGGAATATTCGCCGGCCTGCTTCCGGTCTGCTCGAAGGATATCCAGGAGCAGGTCTCGCCCTTTAAGCTTTCTCATAGCCCCTTGGGAAGGCGCCGGAGCCCTCCGGCCAGCCGATTCAGAGGCTATTTAATTAGAATAGTTTTCCCCTCCACTTAACTTCCGGCTAACGGACGGGCGATATGATAAGCCTGGTGGAGATTTTTTTAGTATCGCGAGACCAAATAACCAAGAGATGGCCAGGCTAGTTCAGAAATTCGGCGGCACTTCCATAGCCGACGTCAACAAGATCAGGAAAGCAGCTGAGATTGCGGTGGAAGCCGCTGCCAGCGGCAACGAGGTAGCGACCGTGGTCTCGGCCATGGGCCATACCACCGACCATCTCATCACCCTGGCCGAAGAAATCACCAGCGCTCCCAGCCCCCGGGAGATGGACATGCTCCTGGCAACCGGAGAGCAGGTATCCATCGCCCTGATGTCCATGGCTATCCAGCAGCTCGGTTACCAGGCCCGCTCTTTCACCGGCGCCCAGGCCGGGATCATGACCGAGAGCAATCACGGTCTGGCAAGAATTCAAGAAGTGGTTCCCACCGCCGTGGAAGCCAGCCTCGCCCGGGGCGAGATCGCCGTCATCGCCGGTTTTCAGGGCGTAGCCGCCAATAACGAGCTCACCACCCTGGGTCGGGGCGGCTCCGACACCACCGCCGTCGCCATGGCTGCTGCCATTAGCGCCGACCGCTGCGACATCTACACCGATGTCAATGGAATCTATACAGCCGATCCCAATCTCCTCACCGAAGCCCAGAGGCTTCCGGCGGTGAGCTATGAAGAGATGATGGAGCTTTCCGCCACCGGCGCCCAGGTTCTTGCCGCCCGTTCGGTGGAGCTCGCCATGGACACCAATGTTCCGGTGCGCGTGCGCTCCACTTTCGAGCCCATGGATCTCGGAACCCTGATCACCAATCGCCTGATGGTCCCGGAATATGCGGTCTGCAGCATCTCCTGCGATATGAACCAGGCGGCTGTCACTCTCAAGTCGAGAGTGGTGGAGAAAAACGCCAAGTCCCTGGAAGGAGTTTCGGCTCTTTTCACAAGACTGCAAGAGCTCGCCATCCAGACCGACATGGTCATGCTCCTGGCTCACGAAGACGAGCCGTCTCAGGAAGTAGCCTTTACCGTGGATCGCAAATCCCTTTCCCGGGTCCAATCGATCATCGAAAGTCACGACCGCGCCCTGGGCAATCCCCGCACTCATATCGATACGGATATCGCTCGCATATCTGTTGTGGGCCGCCGGCTCACAGCCAGACCCGAGATCATCGCCAGCGTTTTCGAAGCTCTTCAATCCGGTGGCATCCCGGTCAATATGGTAACCACAGGCGATATCCGCGTCAGCGTCCTGCTTCCCGCAAAATACGCCCGGGACGCCGTCAAGCTCATCCACCGCACCTTCAAACTGGAAGAAGGCTCTTTCATCGGCTGATTGTGTTATCCTTTGCCCGGAACGCAAATTCAAATATATAGATCGGGTGAATAATATGCCTTCTTTCGAGAATTTCTTCGACAAAGTGAAGTCAGCCACCGGCAAGACCGCCAAGCTGGCCAAGCTCAAGATGAACGTGGTCACACTCACCTCAGAGAAGAACAAACACCTGCAAGCCATCGGGCAACGCGTCTACAACCTCTTTGCCGAGAACCACGCCATCGACGGTAACGTTCTCAAAGAGAACGTGCGCGAGGAGATCAGCCAGATCGAGCGGATTGATGAGAAGATCCGCGAGCACGAAGCCGAGATTGCCGATCTCCAGTCAAACACCCAGCACGTGGACGTCACCGATGTCACCGATGACGCTGAAAATAATTGATGGGGGATGACCTGGCGAGAAGACGCTTCCTACCGGCCATGGTGGCAGTGCTCACCGCCGGCAGTGCGTTTCAGGCTGCCCTGGCGGACGCCATCTCGCCCAATATCAATACGAGCGACAAAGTCTACAGCCGCGAGAAACCCCGGTCGAGCTTCTACGGCACCGGCGTGTCCGGACGGATGTCCGAAGCTTCCGCCCTGCGTTTCGAAGGCGATCAGCTGACCATCGAAGGTAAGTTCGAAGAGGCCATGAAATTGCTCACCAAAGCTGTCCAGCTCGATCCCCAGGATCCCACCGGCCATCTCTTTCTGGCCCGGGCCCTGACCGGCAAGCTCAAAGGTCAGGATTTCAGCTCTCTCGACGAAAAGCTCCTCTCGCGCTGCTATGAAGAGTGGACTTTGATCCGCCGTCATGACGCCGACCATGAGAATCAGTACGAAGCCAAAAAGAATCTGCGCTTTATCAAGCGAGTAGCCAAAGCGGTAGAAGAAGAGAAGCTTCCCCCGGAAGAGCGAAACAAAAGAAAGTCATTTCTTGCCGGCAAGAATCCGTTTTCCAAGATCTTCCACTGATTCCAGTCAGGAAACCGGTTTCCGGTCAAAGGTCGAGATGATCTTTGCGATGGAAAGGGCGTGCGCTCTTGCCGATTCGCTCGAATAACCACCGGCTAGAACCATTGCCAGAGGGATATTCTTCTCTCTTGCTGTGGACACTACATGAAAGTCCCTGCGCACCATGTCCTCCGGCTCGATCTGAAATCGTGAAAGGGGATCGCTCGAGAGAACATCCGAGCCGGCATTATAAAAGATAAGATCCGGTCTGAAAGTTTCGATAGCTGCCGGGAGCCTGGCAGCAAGCAATCTCATATACTCTTCGGCATTGGTACCGGAAGGCAGTGGCACAGCCATATCCTCATCGACTTTCGGAAAGGGATAGATATCGTCCTCGAAGAAATCGAGGACGAAAGTCTTCTCGTCTCTGGCTGCCAGACTTGCGAAACCATCACCCTGGTGAGCATCGGTATCGACTATCAGGGCCGTGAGATCGGGTTTTGCCATTCTCAGACTGGCAATAGCAGTGGGGATGTCTGCGTAAACACAGAATCCACCGCCGCGGTCGCCGCCGGCATGATGGTAGCCGCCACCGATATTGATGGCGAGTCCATGACTGAGGGCGAGGCGGGCAGCCATAACAGTCCCGGAGCAAGCCAACCTCATAGGTTTGAGAATCCGCCAGTCGATCAAGGCGTGGGGCATGGTCGAGAGAAGCGGCACTTCGAGAATTCGAGCCAGCTCCCGGGACCGCTCGAGACTGCGGAGATACTGGCCGGTATGCACGAGCTCGAGCTCTTGCTGAGAGAGCGCTTCCGGTTGCAGAAAATCAGCGGTTCTTCGCAGGTTCTTCCTAATTAGAAAGTCATGTATCTTCCGGTACTTGGAGCCGTCGAAAGGATGCAGACGCTCTATGCCGAAAGCACTTATGTTGTAACGATGGGAGTAGATGAGAGGAACGTTGCCCTCCGGACATTCTCCCCCTCCCGAGAGCTCGTCCTCGAGATATTCCCGGGCAGAGACACCGCCCATACCGGCTAGCAACAATCCTGACACTAAGCAGACTGCCTGCCTGCGAGATAGCTTTCCTTTGCTCATAGATTCGATTCTAGCTAAGAAGCCAGATATTTGCTCTTATAGCTCTCCACCAGCTCGACCTCGCCCGGCGAAAGCTCGGACTGGACGAGCTCGAATCCAAAAGACTTCTCGAAACCGGCTTTCATGGCTTCTTCAAGATCGGCCGTGGCTATCTCCCGGTCCAGAATCTCGAAGAGATTGGCATGACGGTCGGTCTTTCCCTTAGACGAAGCATCTCCGGAAAGGAGACGGGGAAGCAGATCCTGATCTTGTTTGAGCAAAATAGACCCGTGCTGGAGGACGCCCCGGCCCCGTCTCAACTGGGCGCTGCCCACCATTTTGCGACCGTTTATATGGAGATCGGCAGTGGTGGTGGCCTGGAAACAATCGGAGTAGTCCCGGTAGCTCTTCTGGGATGTGCCCACTTCGACTTCCACCCCCAGGCTATGGAGGGCTTCGATAATGCCCTGGCAGATCTGCCGGTAAGCCCCGATGATCGAGTCTTCTAGAAACCCGTCACTGCCTGCAGTGCCGACAAAGGCATAGGTGAGCTCGTTCATGTGCAGGACCGCCCTGCCCCCGGTCGGCCGGCGAACGATATCGATGCCTTCTTCCCGGCATCGCCTTACGAAATCATCCTCGAGCTTCTGACCGTAGCCGATCGAAACCGCCGGCGGTGACCAGCCGTAGAGACGCAAGGTCGGCGGCGTCTGACCTTCAAGATGAGCGTCCAGCATGGCCTCGTCCACTGCCATATTGCTGGCTGCGTCGAGAGCCCTGTAACTCACCAGACGTGCCACCAAATCAGGATACGCTCGCTTTCACCAGGGACGGTACCGCTACTTCTCTGGCGCTGAAAGTGAATGCCGAGAGAAGGACGTCTTTGATCTCCTCGAATTGCTTTTCAGAATCGCAGTGCACCATCGCCAGTGGCTCACCTGCCGCCATCCGGCTGCCCACCTTGGCATTGAGAACCACTCCTACAGCCAGATTGATCGGGTCTCCCTTTTTAACCCGGCCGGCGCCCATGAGTTTGCACGCTTCGGCGACTTTCCTGCCGTCCAGATGCTGGACCCAGACATCGTTGCTCTCCGGATTGAGAAGCTCGATCAGGCAGGGAGCCTGAGGCATAATCGAATAATCGTCCACCACCGCCGGATCTCCTCCCTGGGCTTTGACCAGGGTGCGGAAACATGCAAGAGCGGCGCCGCCGTCCAGGAGACCCGCCAGGATCTCCCGGGCTTCCTTCTCGTGATTGGCTTTGCGGGCAATCACCAGAGCCAGGGAGCCAAGCGAAAGACAGAGTTCCCGGAGGTCTTCGGGACCGCCTCCTTTGAGAGTATCGATCGCCTCCGCCACCTCCACGCTGTGTCCGACAGCCCGCCCGAGAGGCTGTTCCATGTCGGTGACTACGGCGGTGACCGGTTTGTTTAGCGCGCGCCCGACCCCGGCCATGGTGGCAGCCAGTTGTCTGGCTTTCTCTTCGGTGTCCATGAAAGCACCGCGGCCGCATTTGACATCGAGGATGATCAGGTTGGAGCCGGCAGCCAGTTTTTTGGACATGACCGAAGCAGCAATCAGAGGAATGGACTCCACTGTGCCGGTGACATCCCGGAGAGCATAGACCTTGCCGTCAGCGGGAGCCAGCTCGCTTGTCTGGCCTGCCACCGCCATCTTGATCTCTTTCACCTGGGCGATGAACTGGTCTTTGCTCAGGGAGCAATTGAAGCCGGGAATGGCCTCGAGCTTGTCGATGGTTCCGCCTGTGTGTCCCAGCCCTCGGCCGGAGAGCTTGGCCATGGGGATGCCGGCAGCGGCCATGAGAGGCACGAAAACCAGGGTGGTCTTGTCCCCCACCCCTCCTGTGCTGTGCTTGTCGCCGACGAACTCGCCTATAGAGCTCAGGTCGAGGACCTCGCCGGAGCGGCACATGGCATCCGTGAGCCAGGCTGTCTCCCGGTCGCTGAGGCCCTGCCAGCAAACGGCCATGAGCCAGGCAGCAAGCTGGTAATCAGGGAGTGTCTCGGACATGATCCCCTGGACCAGAAAGTCGATCTCCGCCCGGTCGTGCTCCAGGCCATTGCGTTTTCTCAGGATCAGATCCACTGCGCGCACAGACAATACCTCGTAATTTTTCCTGATTTTACAGGATATACTATACTCAGCTTCGGTCGAGGAGCGACTTTGAGCAAATCAGTATCGACAATCACCCGGATCGGACAGATCGACTTCAGCAACTGTCTGCCTGTCAACCTGCCAATCAGCCAGGGAAAGGTAGATATCGAGCTCGAGGCGGAGTTCCATCCTGACAATCCTGCCCGGCTGAATGAGATGCTCGGTCGGGGGGAGCTCGATATCAGTGCCGTAAGCTCCTATTTCTATCTGCAAAATCGTGAACGGCAAGGGCTCACCTTGCTTCCCGGTCTTTCGATCGCCAGCCTCGGCGATGTGGGAAGCGTCCTCTTCTTCCATGAGGAGAGCCTGGAGAGCCTGCCGGACAAGCCGGTTGCCGTGCCGGATACATCCCTGACCTCGATCAATCTGCTCAGGCTGATGATCTATAAGAGCACAGGAAAGATGCCGGAATTGCTGGTTTTGAGCCCGGTCGAGCTCGACGAGCTGATTGAGAGCGACGGGTTGAGAGCCGCTGGGCGGGACTTCGCCGGAATTCTTCTGATAGGCGACCATGCCCTGAGAGCGGACCAATCCCTCGGAGCTAGATTGGCCCGCACGGATCTGGGGCGGTGGTGGTGGGACAGGACCGGTCTTCCCATGGTCTTCGGACTCTGGGTGGGACGCTCCGCCTTCGTTTCCGCCAACAAAGACTGTTTCGACAGCACCGCCCGGGCTCTGAACTCAGCCTGCAAAGCGGGTCTCTCCGACTGTTTCGAGGCAGTGCTCGAGGCTGCCGGCAGAAAGACAGGTCTGAGCAGGGAGAGGCTGAGACATTACTATACAGGGGAACTAAATTACCAGTTGAGCGACGATCATATAAAAGGCCTGGAACTGTTCCGGTCCATGCTCTCAGAGAACGAGCTTCTAAAATGAGAATTTTAAAGCACAGGACGATCACAATTGCCGCGCTATTGATTTTTCAGCCGATTTTTTCGAGTGCGGGTCTGGCTGCTGAAAATGCTGCAGAAGAAAATACAGCAGTAGAAAAATCGCAGACAGAAAAATCTTCGCAGCAAGTAAACGATCTGGTCCAGATTCTGGAAAAGGCCGAGAAAGCTTTTGCCGAAGGCGAGTATGACCAGGCCAGGCAAGAATATGCCCGACTGAAAGAGAGAGCACCGGATAACATTCTCGGCTATCTCGGTATCGGCAGGATAGACCTTTTGCAGGGCAAGAACATGGATGCCCTGGAGCAACTCAGCAAAGCTGTCGAGATCGCCCCTCACTCTCCCGATGCCCGATTCGAGCTCGGTTCGACCTATCTGGCCCTGGGAATGCTGGACGATGCCATCAAGCACCTCAAGATCGCCGCCGACATAAGCCCCCAGCGTCCGGAGATCCAGTACAAGCTCGCCAGTGCCCGGTCTCTGCTGGACGCCAGCTCGGTGAGCCCGGGAGCCTCCGCCCAGGATACCAGCGAAGCGCCGGCCAGTCCTGATGAGACCAGCAGTATCAGCATCATTTACCGCCTGATCACCAGCGGCCGCCTGGAAGAGTCAGTGGAGCAGGCAATGAAAGCTGCCGAGGCGCATCCTGACAGCCCGAACCTGCAATACCAGCTGGGCATGCTCTATAAGGCCCAGGGGGACATCAACCAGGCCCTGGTCCACTTCGAGAACGCTCTCACCCTCAATCCTCAGCATGTCCTGGCTCTGGATCAGATCGCCATGATCTATCTCGGCCAGAACAATTATGTAGCAGCTGAAAAAGTACTCGATTCATGGATCGCCCTGGATGCAGACGATCCTTCCGCCCAGTTCGGCAAGGCCTGGTGCCAGATCATGAAAGGGGACTTTGCCAGAGCCGAGAAGCATCTGACCAGGGCGGTGCAGCTCGATCCTAGGAATGTCGAACTGCTCAACCATTACGGACTGGTGCTCAGAGAGCAGGGCGACGACGGTCGTGCCATGCGGATCTTCGAGCGCGCCCTCGATCTCAAACCCCAGGCGCGCTCACCGCGGCTGAATCTGGCGATGATTTATCTTGCCGACGACAAGGCAATGAAAGCTGACAATGTCATCGATCCCCTGCGCAGCCAGCAGATGCGCCGTCCTTTTTTCATGGCGGTCTCAGCCCTCTGTCACGCCAGGCTCGGTCAGCTCGAGGAAGCCATGAAAGAATCCGATGCCGCCTATAAGCTGGTGCCGGACATGCCTGTAGCCATAGTGGCAAGGGCGGAAGTCCTGTCCCTGACAAAAGATCCGCAAGCCCTGCCGCTTCTCGAGCAAGCTCGAAAACGCTATCCGCGCAACATCCTGGTGTTGCAGGAGCTGGCCGAGTCCTACGCCAGAATCGGTGATTATCAAAAAGCCGAGGAATGTGCCCGGGAGTCTCTCACCCTCAACCAGGACAATCTCAAAATGGCCGAGCTCCTGGTGGAGATTCTTGCAAGACAGGGCAAGGTGGAGGAAGCTTTCGAGTCGGCTTCTTCGATCAAGTATCCGGATGAGCGGAAAGTTCGCATGCTTCACGGCCGGGTCCTTGTTCTCGCCGACAAGAAGAAAGAAGCCGTGGCTTATTTCAAAGACCTGGTAGACAAAGACTCCGACGATCTCGAAGCTGCCTACCGGCTGGCCGAGCTTTATTTCGAGGACGGAAAATACAAAGACGCCCGCAAATGTCTGGAGAACATTCTGGAAGAGGACCCGGGCAGGGAGAATTCGCGCCTGCTCCTGGCCCGTCTCCTGTACGAGACTCGCAAATACAAAGAAGCCCTGGGCGAGCTCAGCCATATCACCCCGGACTCCGAAGCCGGTCTTGCCACCAGCTGCATCGAAGCCCGGTGCCATTACCGGCTCAAGCAATATCGCCAGGCCATCAGTGGCTTCGCCGCCTGTATGAAAAACCGCGATCTCGACCCGGAAGAGCTCATAATGTATGCCACCGCCCTGAAAGAAACCGGCGATCTCGATCAGGCAAAGAAAATGCTGGCCCGGGCCCGGGACAAGAATCCGGTGGACCGGAGCGTGCGTTCCCAGATCAAGAAACTGGAGCAAGACCTGCCGGCAGTGGCTGAAAACGGCGCCCGCTAATATGGACGACTGGTTTATACTAACGATATGGTTTTATCTTCCGGTCATTCGGACCAACCACAATTCCCATACGTTCTCAACCGTCGCT
Source organism: Cyanobacteria bacterium HKST-UBA02 (assembly GCA_020431945.1). Next base: position 9,269 of record JAGQHH010000008.1, read on the forward strand.
GGCAGGTCACGGACAAGCTCGGTCAGGGAGGAATGGGAACCGTCTTCATGGCCCAGGATCTGAACCTTCCCAACCTCAGCGATCAGAAGCGCTCCTGCGTCGTCAAACAGCTCAAGGACGATTTCTTCAGGGAAGAGGACCGCGAAAAGGCCCTGCAATTCTTCATCCGAGAAGCTCAGGTCCTCGCCTCTCTTTCGCACCCGAATATAGTCAGGGTGCTCGACTTTTTCACCCAGGACGGGCGCTCCTTCCTGGTCATGGAATATGTGGAGGGTCTCAACCTTCATGAGATGCTGGTGAAACGCCAGGAGCCTTTCGACGAGGAGAAAGTTCTCGAATGGGCCGTACAGATCTGCGATGTCCTCCATTACCTGCACACCCACAATCCTCCGGTGATCTATCGTGATCTGAAGCCCAGCAATATCATGATCGACGTCATGGATCATGTGAAGCTGGTGGATTTCGGTATCGCCAGACCTTACGAGGATACCGAGGACAACACCCATGTCGTATCCCAGGGCTATTCGCCGCCCGAACAATACTGGGGAGCGGCCGATCCGCGCTCGGATATCTATGCTCTGGGATGCACCATGTATTTCCTGCTCACCGGTCAGGACCCGGCGGCTCTCACTGTAGCCGCTCCCCAGAAGCTCAATCCGGACGTTTCGGATCATCTCGACAGTATCATCCAGAGAGCTACCCAGCAGGATATCTGGAGCCGCTACCAGTCTGCCCTGGAGATGAAAGACGAGCTCACCTTCCCCCGGGAGAAGCATACCGCCGGAAGACCGCGTCCGCTGCTGGTCGCCTGCCTTCTGATTGTTTTGTCCGGTCTTTTTCTCGGCGGTCTCAAGGTTCTCGCCATGCTGAGCGAGCAGATGCAGACCGCTCAAAAGAATGTCACCGAATACAGTGCTGAGCGCGAGGCCCTGGAAGCCGATCGCAAACGAATCGAAGCCGAAAGAGAAGAGTTGAAGAAGGCCAAGATGTCCATCTTCCAGAACGCCCTCCAGGCAGCAACCGGCAACAACTCTAATTCCGGCTCCAGTTCCGGGCCCAATCCCGGTTCAAGCGCCCCGGCAGCGAGCGCCAGCCTTCCGAAATTTCCTAATTTTCAAGAAAGCGACGAGATCGAGCTTACCGATCCAGAGGGTCTGAAGTAACCTGCAGGAGGTCGACCTGGCCGGAAAGGACCAAGCGGGCGGCAAGAGCAAATCCCAGCAACGCCGGGATTTCATGCTCGTTTGTCTATTCGGGCTCCTGCTTCTTGCCGGCACCATATATGCCGTCACCCGGGTGGTCAATCAGTCCGAAGAGCATATCGAAGAGATCAAGAGCATTCATGTAGCAGGCACCCGGGGCTCGGAAAACAAGCTCAAAGAGTCGGAGGCGGACCGCGCTCTCAGGCTGGAGATAAACAAATCTCTCAGCGCCGAGAGGCTCTCCGCGGACTATTATGAGCTCAACGACGATTCCCTGGTCCGGCTCGAGCAGATGAAAAGACTCAAGGATCTCAGTCTCGGCTTCACCAGAGTCTCGGACCGGGGGGTCGAGCATATCGCCAGGCTCCCTCTTGTCAAACTCAACCTCACCGAAACCCGCATAACCGATAAGGGTCTGGAAGTCATAGCCAGGATCAAGACCCTGACGGTTCTGAATCTCGGTTCGACCGCGATCACCGATGAGGGCATGAACTATCTGAACAAACTGGCGAATCTCAACAACCTGACTATCGCCAACGCAAAAATAAGCGATAAGGGCATCGCAACCATTGCTCCCGCTCTGAAGCACCTGACACATTTGAACATCGCCAATACCTTCATCACCAGAAATTGCCTGCCCAGCCTGGCCAGGATGAAGGAGCTGCGAGGCCTGATCATAGACGGCACCGAGATAAGAGGCGGAGATCTGGGGTGCCTGGCGGGTAAAGTCGATCTCGAAAGTCTGTGCATGGAGAACTGCCACGTCACCGACAGCGATATCAAGCTCTTCGTCGAAGGATTTCCGCACCTGGTTCATTTGAACATCTCAGGAACCAGGGTCACTGACGAGGGAATCAAGAGTCTTGAGTCGCTCGCGAATCTGAGACTCCTCCAGGTCAAAAGGATGCCAGCCTTATCCAAGCAAGCGCTTGACAGGCTGAAGAAAGGAAAACCTGCCCTGACGATAGATCAGGGCCTGGTGAATTTGGATAACATATTCAAATGAATCAGAACAGCAAGTTAGGACTCTGCCTGCCGGCTCATATAGCGATTCTCGCCCTCTTTTTCGGTCTCACTCTAGCCACCTTCCCGACGGTGGAGAGCCTGTCCGGTCTGCATGTGGGCTTTGCGGTACAGGAGACTGTCCCGGCCGCCTTCGCGCGCCTGCTGATTTTTCTGCCCCTGGCACTCTTGATCTCCCTGGGCCGCACCCATCTGGATCGCCGCATAGCCAGCGCATCCGAGCCGAATTTCAACGTCATAAGCGCCCTGATGGCGGTCCTGATTTTTTATACGGCACTGCGGGGAGTGCTCCAGTTTCCGATCTGCGGGGACGACTCGTTCATAGACTTTCGCTATGTCAAAAACTGGGTCGAAGGAATCAGCTTCGATTACAACCCCGGCGAGAGGGTCCTGGGCTTCACTTCCTATATACATGTAGCCTTGCTCGCTGTTCTGAGCCGGCTCTTTGCCGATCTCGATCTGCCGGTTCTGGCTCAACTAACCAATGTTTTTTTCGCCATGACCAATCTGGCGCTTATCTATTTTTTCATCCTCGATCTCTATAAGAGCCGCCTCGCCGGTCTCCTCGCTGCTTCCGTCTATGCTTTCGATCCCTTCACCACTCAGCAGATGATTTTCGGCAAGGAAGCCCATATTCTCATCACTCTTCTGGTCCTCTCCCTCTGGGCTATTTTCAGAGAAAGACCGAGATCGCTTGCCTGGCTCGCCTGCCTGATTCCTTTCGTGCGTCCGGAAGGCGCTGTCTATAGCCTGGTCTGTTTTATCTGGTCCCTCAAGTCTAACGGCAAAAAAGCGCTCCTCATCTGGCTACCGCCGGTGGCGACCGCCACTCTCTTTCTAGCCGGAGTCCTTCTCTATTTCGGCACCATAGTTCCCCACGGGATGATCGCCAAGCTCGCCATGTTCTATCCGTCGAGCTACCCGAAGGTTTTTTTCATGGCTCTCTGGATGATGGGCACCGGCACCATAATCCCGCGTTATTACGTGGCCACGCCGGGGCTTTATTACGGTCTGGGTTGCTCGATCTTCGGAATGCTTATCTTCGGCGCTTTCGCTGTCTATGCCTTTAAAGCGAGATTGAAAGTGATCCCCCTCTATCTCATCACTCTCTTTTTGTATCTGGCAATTTTCGCTTATAAAAATCCCGAAGCCTTCAGCTGGTATCTGGCCTGGTTCGCGCTCTTTCCGGTATTTCTCGTGGCCACTCTTGTGTCTTCCGCCGAGCGGCTTAAGCCCCGGGGCATCAAGCTCGTTGCTTGCGGGCTAGCCCTTGCTGCCTTTCTCGGTTCCCAGGTGAGCCAGCAAGTGATCAGACCCGTGCCGGCGCTGTCTGCCATCGCTTTCGACTGGAGCCCCGAATTTGATCGCATGATCAAATTCGATCAGGCTCTTGCCGCCCTGAACCACGAGCAGGGAGGAGAGCGGGCTCTTCTTGCCACTCCGGAGATCGGCTATATAGGCTTTCATCATCCGGGTCCTATCCTCGATCTGGCAGGTCTGCTCTCGCCCCGGGTGATCAAATACGGTCACCCGCCCCTTTCGCAACGCACAGACAACAAGGCCCTCGAGATCAACCCCGCGATTGTCGCCGATCTGAAACCCCCTTATATAGTCTCCCTGGAGGTCTTCTGCCGCCTGCTCATGCAGGAGGACTTTTTCAAGAAAGAATACCGGGTCCTGGAATTCTTCCCGAACAAGTGGGCCGGTTCCCAGGGTATTTATCTGTTCAAGCGCAATTAGATGTCTGCTAAACTGTCATCCTTATGGATGAAGAAAGCAGAGTTTGCCTGCCCTGCCACGCTTACTTAGATCAGCGTCAGCTGCCCTACAAGCGATGCAGTTTTTCCCCCGCCACCGAGAAAGGTGCCGCCAATGTGGCCCGGGCTATCGGGCTGAAAGAGAGACAGGCGGTCAAGACCCTGATTTTCGAGACCGGTGAGGGCGAATCTCTTCTGATCATGCTGGGCGGTGACCAGAACGCCATCTCGGGGCTCCTGAAAAAAGCCATCGGTTCTCGCAATATCAAGCTGGCATCACCGGAAAAAGTGAAAGAGCTCACCGGTTATGTAATCGGCTCTATTCCGCCTTTTCACTGGCAGCCCGAGGGCTTTCGCACGATCATCGAAGCCAGCCTCATGGACGAGCCTGTGCTGGGAGTCGGAACCGGCTCCTGGGGCGAGGAGATTTTAATCGAGCCTCCGGTGCTTGTAGAAGCCAGTAACGCCCGTGTTGAAAATCTGACAATAAAGAAGGAGCAATAATGCAATTCGTGGTAATCGGCTATGACGGCGAAGACGAGCAGGCCCTGGAGCGCCGCCTGGCGGCCAGGGAAGCTCATCTGGCCATGGGCGACCGGATGCGGGACGACGGCACCATGCTCTACGGCGCCGCTATCCTCGATGACGAGGAAAAAATGGTGGGCTCGGTGATTGTTCTGGAGATGGATTCCAGAGCCGATGTAGACCGCTGGCTTTCGGAAGAGCCCTATGTCCGGGGCGACGTCTGGAAAAAAATCGAGGTGCGCCCGGCTCGGGTCGGTCCCAGCTTCGCCAATCTCAAGGCGGTCAGGGCGACTACTTGATCAGGTGCATCGACGAAGCGGCAATCACCGCTATGCCGAAGATCACCCGGTAGACGACGAAAACCCAGGTAGAGTGTTTTTCGAGAAACTTGATCATCCAGTCGATGGCCAGATAGCTGACCACCGTCGATGCCACCAGACCGATGGCCAGGGCAGGCAGGCCGGAATCGCCGATGCCTACCTCGAAAAGCTCTTTGAGCTCCACCAGACCGGAGAGCACGATAGCGGGTATGCCCAGGAGAAAACTGAACCGGGCGGCATCGGCGCGATTGAGACCGAGAAGCATGGCGGCCGTCAGGGTAGAGCCGCTCCTGGAACAGCCCGGGATCAGAGCGAAAGCCTGACCGATCCCGACAAGCAGTCCGTCCAGCACTCCCATATTGCCGAGATTGCGTTTTCTCTTGCCCAGCAATTCGGCGACTATCAGCAAGAGCCCCATGAAGATGGAAGCGGTGCCTACCAGCCAGAGGGCTCGCAGGGGGCTGTCGGATTGCTCGAGCACTTTCTTTACCAGTAGCCCGATCACACAAATCGGGGCGGTACCGATTATGATACCGAAAGCAAGTCGGCAATCCTCGGCGCCATAGTCGCGCTCTTTCAAAGCAGTGATGGTGCCCAGGCTGATCCGAATCAAATAGTGCCAGAAATAGGCGATCACTGCCACCACCGAGCCGAGTTGCAGAACCGCCGAATACGCTGCGCCGGGATCGCCCCAGCCAAGCACCGCCGGCACCACTCGCAAGTGAGCGCTGCTGCTGATCGGCAGAAACTCCGTCAGACCCTGCACCACTCCAAGAACCGTAGCTTCGATAATCGAAATCGAATGTGATACCATCTCAGCTAATCTCTTCTATCTGCGAAGGATCGATTGGCTGCGACTCCAGAGACTGCTCGCGGGCATCGTCATCCTCGTCATCGGCATCTTCGTCATCGTCGTCTTCTTCGGCGCCGTCTCTTTTCACTTGCTGGATCCAGGCTTTCATCCCCTCGAGATTGGAGACATTGCCGGCCAGCCGCTCGAGCTCGGTGCTCCTGGGCCTGCCGCCGAGCTTGAGTAGCAGCCTGTCCAGAATATCGGAGCACTCCTGCGAGAGCGCCACGAACTCCAGAGCGATTGTCGTCTTGTTAGCAAGCCAGTTATGCTCCACCCGGATGATCCTTGCCGTCAGGTTGATATCGCCGTCCTGAGAATGTAGCGCCGCACCAATTTCCTGGCCCACCTTAAGATCTTCGTTATCCAGGCGGCTGGTCTCGATGGCGGAACCGGATTTGCAGAGGTCTACAGTCTTGAACTCCTGCTTCTCTTTACCGCCTATATCCAGTGAAATTGTCACCGGTACCTCGACATGAACTCGCATGGCGGTGCGGCGCTGGGAAAGCGGCTCGAGCTTGGGATAAGTGCAAACCAGCACGGTCCGCCCTTTGACAATCTGGGTGCCCACCACCTGTGAGCTCCACATACCATTAAAGGTTAGACGGGGCGAATCGTTGACGAACCAGATTCTGGTACCGCGACCGAGCTGTCTGTGACCGTCTTTGCTGGTCCTGATATCGACGAGCAGATTCTTGCCGGCACGATCGACAATGGTGGCACGACCGAATCCGTACTCCCCGGGAGCGGATTCTACTTTTACTTTGAGCACCTGGCCGGATTTGAACATTGCCACATTATCGCACCTCGGAAAGCTCGAGAGCGAGACGGTAAGCCTCGGACTTTTTGACACCGAAAAGCCTGGCCCCTTCCCGGGCAATCTCGCTCACTTTCATTCCGGACGCCAGGGCGCTGGCGATGAACTCTCTCAACTCGCCCTCAGCCTCCTGATCGAATTCTCCCTTCGGTCTGGGAGAGGCGCCCTCCACTACCAGGGTGAACTCTCCTCTGCGATTCTCTTCGTTGAGATGCTCTTTCACCCGGGAAATAGAGCAACGTATATATTGCTCGAACTTCTTGGTGAGCTCCCGGGCAAGACAGATCCGCCGGTCTCCCAGCACCGCTTCCACGGTAGCGAGTTTCTTCTCGATATCATGAGGAGCGATATAGAAGATCAGGGTGCGGGGATCATCCCGCAATTCCTCGAGCTGTTTCCGAAGCGCCGCAGGCTTGTCAAGCAAGAATCCCTCGAAGGCGAAACGCTCGCTGGGCAGCCCGCTTGCCACCAGGGCCTGGATCAGGGCAGTGGGACCGGGAATTGGCACCACCTCATAACCAAGCTCGATGGCCGCCTCCACCATCAGAGCGCCGGGGTCGGAAACCAGAGGAGTGCCCGCATCGGAGACCAGGGCCAGAGTCCCCTCCTGCTCCTGCCACTGCCGGAGGATTCCCAGGCGGCTTTTTTCGTTGAACTTGTGGCAGCTCATGAGCTCTTTGTTCAAACCCAGGTGGTGAAGCAGTTTCCTGGTCACCCTCGTATCCTCGGCGAATATAAGATCGGCATCGGAGAGGGCCTGCCTGGCCCTATCGGATAGATCTCCAAGATTACCGATGGGTGTAGAAATTATGAACAGCTTTCCTGACAAGAGAGTTTGCTCCTGGAGTTGTCGAGGGAGCATTGAAAAGCTCCGACCCGAGGACATTCTATCGATTGGCCATCAATCGGCCAGCGTCTGTATATAACTGACAATTGCAAGTTTTCTACAGGTTTTCTACAGTTGTAGACAAT
>JAGQHH010000790.1 GCA_020431945.1 Cyanobacteria bacterium HKST-UBA02
AGGTCTTCAGGCGACTTGAGTCGCCCGTCCAAGCCCTCGCCTTCAGGCGAGGGTTCGTTGACCGGCCGGGTGTTGGAGCCTTCGCCTTGAGCGCCATGAACTCGGCAACCCGCTGCCGCTCAGCGCTCGGCAAGTCCTCCCACAGCTTCCGGCACCCTTCCGCTACCAGCTCGTAGACGGCGCAGTCCCGCAGCACCGCCAGAGCGCGGAGCTGGTCCAATTGCTCCGGCTCCAGCAGCACAGTGAACCGCGCCATGTCCCTGGTGCGAACGGCGCCCTTAACCGACCGTGGGCTCATATGTGCATTTTATTATGCTGGATGATTAAGCGTGAATTATTTCTTGTAGTTCACGCAGGTGCGATACCATCAATTGGATGACAAATGAGAAGCCGAGATGCAGAATGGTGATACGAGCCGGGAAGCAGTCGGCCTGCGGCGCATGGCGGCTTGGGGTTCTGCTGGCAGCATGTCCCGGCAGGCCCTAGGGACCGTGAGAAGTGGAAAGCCAGACTTGAGTGGACTGCCTTGTGTGTCGGGGTTGCGGAACTCTTGCTAAAGATTGGAGAGGTGGCGATAAAGCACTTGCCGGAACTATTCGGCAGTGGCGGTGATCAGAGTGCTTCGCGGAATCGGATCATCAGCCAGCTCGACCTATCTCCATGGAGCCTGGCGAGTCTTCCGAGCAGCTACGCTCCGGGAAGCCGGGTCGATTGGGCCGGGCTAGAGCGCATGATAGACACATCGAAAAGCCTGACCAGCATATCGGTAGATTCTCGGGCAATTGGCGAGCTGGAGCAGGCGTTCGATAGCTGGCTGAGCGCGCTCAGCGATTATCATCGAACCTTGCTTCTCAGCGCAATCGAAGACCTCGCAGAGGATGCGACCTAAGGTCAAGTTCTTTGCCGGAATCTCGGTCAGGCATGATCTAGAGGAACGCCAAGCCTTTCAAGTCGAAAAGTCATCGCCTGAGAGCTAACTCCAAAATCTGAAGCAAGACGATCAACAGCCTCAGATCGGAACGGTCCGCTGCCATTGGTACGGCGAACGACGAACTCTTTGGGCATAAGCAGTGCTGCAGCGAACCCGTTCGCCTCAATCTCAAGTGGATCCACCGCTTCGCTCGACACCTTGTCCCGGCGGAAAACCCTATCTACAAACACAGGCTCGTCGTGCAAGAGGAGGTGGCCAATTTCATGGGCGACCGTGAATCGCTGGCGGTTTGGGTGGTGTCTCGCGTTGACGCCGATGACCGGGCCATTCCCATCGTCGCGATAGAGGGCACCGGAAAGTTCTTCATCGGCATTCTCATACTGGATACGAGCACCTAACCTCTCTGCGATCGCGAAGACGTCGACGGGCTCGCTCTCAATCTCAAGTTCGCGGAGGAGCTTCCACGCTCTTCGCTCCAGCTGTGTCCTGTTTCTCATTGCTAGTCCTCCGGCTCTCTAGCTAAGACGGTCTGCCTACCCGCACCTTGGCGAAGCCTGTCGAGGAAGGCGCGGGCTTCTGCGTCCGTTCCCTCTAGCACCTCTGCCGCAGACTGGATCTGAGGTCGTCCTACGGGAGGGAGCAGCTCCTTCGGGGAAACCTCGAGAACAGCAGCGATCTCGCAGAGTTGGAAAAGCGAGATGCGCTGCCGACCGGACTCAATGTTGGCCACAGCAGAACGCGACAGAGTCCCTGAGGACCGGCGTGCCAGGTCAATCTGAGTCAACGGCGGCACCTTGCCTTTCCGGGATTCGGCGATCAGGGCTCCAACGGCCCGGTACAACGACTTGGCACGTGGATCCTCGGCCATCGGCTCTATTCTCGTCGAACACCTATGCCGCGTCAAGAATAAGCACGCGCAGCGGGGAGCCGGCGGCGTCAGTGTCGCAAGGGATTCGTGCTTATTCTTGACACTTCGAGAGTGCTTGACATGCGCACCGCCTTCGTGCATGCTCTTCATGTAAGCGGCAGGTCACCTACTGGACCGGGCCTGTGCGGAAGCGGCGGGCCCTCGAATTGGAGCAAGAGATGTCGAAGAACGCGCACGAAGTCAATGGGATTGAAGAGCTGGACCTGGAAGCCTGGGCTAAAGAGCATCCGACTCAGCCGCCGCCCCGCTGTCAGCGGTATCGCATCCGGGTCGACAAGAGTCGATTCGTGGTCCATGACTCGGCCCAGAAGGGGGTCGAGATCCTGGCTCTGGTCGGCTACACACCGGACAAGTGGAATCTGGCCCAGAAGTTTCCGGGGGGCCGTCGCGAACCCATTGAACCTGATCAACTGGTCGATTTCCGGGAGCCTGGGATCGAGCGGTTCGAGACCTCGCCCAAGGAGGTCCAGGCTGGTGGCTAGGCGAGAATTCCCCCTGCCGCCAGAGGACGTCGAGTGCCTTGAGTCATCCGGCTTCACCTGGGAGGCTGTCCAGTACGGAACCCAGCGCGGAATTGTGATGCGGTCATTCCTCCTGCCGGCTGGGCTCAGGCCGTCCGAAGTTGACCTGCTGATTCGGATTCCGCCCCAGTATCCTGTAGCTGCTCTGGACATGTTCTACCTGTCACCGGGAGCTTCGCGGACCGATGGTCGGCCGATCGACCGCCTGACAACCGAGGCATTCGACGGAGTGTCCTGGCAGCGGTGGTCCCGCCATCGCTTGCCTGAGCAACGGTGGCGCCCTGGAGTGGATAGCATCTCCACTCATCTTCACCTGGTCACGAGTGCGCTGCGAGCGGACGCGG
>JAGQHH010000084.1 GCA_020431945.1 Cyanobacteria bacterium HKST-UBA02
CGTTATACATCGGGATGACGATGCTCAGCTTGTAGTTGGCGGGGGTGGAGGTCATGCCTGTTGTCGATTCCCTGAAAGCTCGGTCTCAATCCCCGGGCCGAGCTCTATCATACCGGTCCCGGGCGCCGTTCTGAAGCGGTGTTGTCAATATGGCATTTGCACTAAAGTATGAGAATCCCCGGCTATCCTTATCATGCCTCGCTCCAAGCTCAAGACCTCAATCCTTTTAGTGGCTGGCTGTCTGCTCTTCCTGTTCAGCCAGGCCATGGTGCTTTTCGAGGTCCTGCGTCCTCTCGCCAACCCGCGCTGGTATGTGACCGAGAAGCAGGAGCCCAGAGTCACGGACTTTTTCCAGTATTACCAGGCCAGCGCTCTGGCTCGTTCCGATAAATCTTCCCGAGTCTACGATCCCGAAGTGCAACGTCAGTGGGTCAACGATCTTATCGCTCCGCTGGCGATGGACAAGGTCTTCTACAACCAGCAGCCACCATCTTCATACACTCTTTTATATCCCCTGAGTTTCGCTCCTCCCAATATCGCCTATGTGATCTGGTGTTTCCTCCAGGTATTACTGGGGCTCTCAGGGCTCTATCTCTTGCTCAGGCTCGGTCCTCTGTCGGGCGGTGAGCACTGCCGACGTAATCAGGTCATTTTTCTTGCTCTTGCCATGAGCTCTTTCCCAGCTTATTCCTGTCTCTGGCACGGAAACACCACCTTTTTTCTGCTTGCCTTTCTGAGCGCCTATATCTACTGCTTCGAGAAAGGCCGGGACATCCTTGCCGGAGCCTTTCTCGCTCTTGCTACTTTCAAGCCCCAGTATCTTTTTGCCATGATGCTACCGGCGGTGGCGAGGGGTCGTCTCAAGATCATGGCTGGCTTCGCAGTCACCGAGCTGGTTCTGCTCGGTCTGGCGGTGCCTGTTATAGGTATCGATAATGTACTGGGCTATCCGAATATCGTCGGTCATGCCGAGTCCAGCGCCGGTTTCATCGGCGTCAACGCCGAGCATATGATCAGTATCAGGGGACTCCTTGCTCAATTCGTCGACACCGGTGCCTCGCTGAAGATCACTGCTGCCATCATGTTCGCCGGTCTCATCCCGATCTTTTTTCTCTGGTCTAAAAAGAAGGACAACGACTGCAGGCTCTGGGGGGTGACCATCGCCCTGGCGGTACTCCTGAGCCCACATTCGCATGTTTTCGATTTTCTGCTTCTTTCAATACCGGCGGCGCTCAATCTTACAAGCCTGATCCCCGGGGAGCCCGACAGTCGAGGACGTTCCTGGACCCTGATCGGACTTGTTTATTTATTGTTCGTGCCCCTGAGCTGGATCGCCAGCTACGGGCTCGGCTATCAGAGAGCGCCGGTCCTTTTCTTTCTGCCGGTGGTGGCGGCCCTGGCCGTCCTCTACCTGATCGCGCCGGAGGGCGGGAAGCCCCGACAGACGTCATGATTCGCCGGATAGTCCTGGTCTTCGTCTTGCTAGCTTTTGCCAATATGATTCCTGCCGCCCGGGCGGCGGATCCGGATCCTGATCCTGATCCGGATACAAAAGCGGACGCAAAGCCGGATCTGTCGCCCATCTCTCTGGTTAAAAAAGGATGGCAGGATTTCATCCGGGCCCAGAATTATATGCCTATGATCTGTACCGATCGCAATAGCGTCACGCCGCACCCCAACGCTGTACCTCTCGGGTATCTGCAATTCGAGAACGGGGTCACTCTGGATAAATTTCATCATGGGGGCGATTTCGGAGGATCCGAGACTCTTATGAGGCTGGGGGCATGGCGGCACGGCGAGCTGCGCCTGCAAGCTCCGACCTATCTGACTTCTTTCGGAGACAGTGACGCTTTCGCAGGCGTCACCGACATCCAGCTCGGCATCAAGCAGGAGCTCGATCCTCCTTCCTGGCGCAAGAAAGGAGTGGACATCGGTGTTATCGCCGGTTTTTCGGTCCCGACCGGAAGCCGGAGCCTGACCACCACCAGGGTCGATCCCTATGTCCAGATGATTTCTTTCTATCGCCACCGAAACTGCACCCTGGGCACTTCGCACTCGATCTTCATGCCCTCTCAATTCCAGGATGATCCGGCAGCCGGTCCGGTGATCCGGCGTAATGTCACATATCAGCCCACGGTGATTCTTTTCAAGCACATCAAAGTGGGCAAGGAGCAGATCGAAAAGATCGATCTCTGGACCGAATATGCCGGTCTTTTCTACCAGCAGGGTTCTTCTTCGCAGCTCATCGATATGGGGGTGCTCTATCGCCCGGTGAGGCGGCACCAGGTGGACTTCCGTTTTGGCTTCGGGCTCACGGCCGAGGCTCCCAGGGCCTTCATCGGCGCGGGATATTCCTGGCTTCCAGGCAGGGCTCTGCCGTTTTACAAGCGTCCTGTGGAATATCAATACAGGCCCTAGATGCGATAGTAGAATTCTGAAGAAGAGAAAGCACCGGACTTTCGAGTTGGATTTGTCTCCGGTGCGGAACCCAGGCAGAATTGGCCCGGGGGGTCAGGCTGCGATCAGTTCTTTCTGGCGATTGCCACCGAGCCTGCCAGGGCCATCACCAGGACTCCTGTGACCGCCCCTGCTGCCATGGTCACCAGCCCGGCGGAAAAAGCCGTCAGGTAGGAGCCGATGGTGAGGAAGGACGGAGCCATGGCGGCGATGATCAAAAGGGTGATCATCGGCATGAGAAGGAAGGTGACGAGAAAGAGCAGGACCTTGCCGGGTAGCCCGGGAATGCTCCTGAGAAGCAGGTCGCGACCGCGGTTGACGACGTTGCGCACGACGATGAAGACCACCGCCAGAATGGTGGCGTTGCCGAAGCCGGCCTTGAGGGTGACGTCGGAGAACATCGGGAAGATGTTGTCGATGGCGAAAGCCAGGATGAGAACCTGGATCACCAGGGCGATGACGGTGATGACCTGTTTCATGGATTGGTTCATGATGGGTCTCCTTGGGGTGATTTAGCGGTTGTCTTTCTTGATGCGCGGCAGGGTGTAGAGGCCGAGCTTCTCGATGACGATGATGAAGAGGGGAGGCAGCCCGCCTGCCAGGACGACGCTGGCGATGTTTCGCCATTGCGGGTCCAAAATGAAAGCGAAGGCGAGATTGACGCCGATCAGGGTGCCCGCGGCATAGGACAGGGGTCCGCCGACATACTGGCTGAACGGCACCGGCGGGATTTTCATCAGACGATGGAAAACCAGCTGGTGGAAGGTATGGAAGGCGGCAGCAGCAGCCAGGCTGCCGACCAGGGACGAAAGGAAGATGTCCTGGATGGCGAGATTGGTCAGGAGGCTGAGACCGCCACCGATGGCGCCGCCAATCAGGATGAAGACGCAGACGCCCAGGATGGTGGGGATGCCGAAGAGAAGGAAGACCAGGAGCTCTTTGGGACTGGCCTTCCGCAAGCCGATGACGATGCCCGCCAGTGCGATGAGCAGGGCGGCGATGATGCCGAGGTTCAGAGGGTCCATGAGACCATCCTCCATGAGATTGATAGAAAACGAAGCCATCACAGATAGCTTCGAAAAAACGCTTGGAACAGACGTTCAGATATGTCCGGTCGGTTGGAAAAGGCTCGAGATAATTTTTAAGCAGGATCTCGAGATTGCCCGGTCTTTCGATCCGGGATCAATTCTTTTCGACAGGACTTAATAGTTCGGTATTAAAGAGATCGAACCGGTACATCGATTGCAGTGGAAAATGGCCTCTGACCTTAGAGACCTTTGCCCATGTCTTTCAGGATGCCTTCGACGACCCGTCGGCCTTCCCGGCCGACACGTTCGCCGGTGCTGCCTTTTCGTTTGCCCTGATCGCCGAGAACACCGTCGAGAATTATCCGCTCGCTATTCTGAATAGCCTGTCTGGTGCGTGCTTCGATTTGCTCTCTTTCTTTATCCGCCGGGGTCTTATAGACATCTACTTCTTGCGGGCCTTGTCTTCCCGCTCTGAGCGCTCTGACATCGTCGATCTGTCCGTCGCCATTGCTGTCGATGATGTCGACATTGCCGTATTGCGGCTTGCTTGCCTGTACTGCCCGGAGATCTTCGAGGAGGTTGGGATTCTGGGATCGCTGGATCTTCCCGTATACATCTTGACCCTGGGATGCCGACTTCAGGATGCTGTCCGCTTCGCGAAGATTGGCGTCCCCTGATATCTCTCTCTGGCTCAGGACCCTGGTATTGGGATCGTAGACATCGGTCTTTCCGCCGGCTCTGTCGGTGCTTCGAGCGTCGTCCAGAATGCCGTCGCCATTGCCGTCGATCAGGTCGACATTGCCGAAACTCGTGGTGTCGGCTTTCTGGAGGTTGCGCATATCGGTGAGGGCAGCACGCTGCTCCTGGGGAGAGAGGGAATTGTACTGGTTCGAGATGTTCCGGCCCTCCGAAGCGTCTTTCAACATCTCCCGGGCGCCATTGTCACCGGTATCTCGTCTGTTTTCGCTGTTGCCACTCACAGGACATTCTCCCTAAATCCAGCTCCTTCTAAATGTTATTCCCAGGAATATGGCAAAGTCATGAAATAGCGGGGGTACACTATTAGGTAATCATGCTGAGAGAAGGCGAAGAATCAAGGGTGGGCGATATTTCGGGCGGAAAGCTCTTGCCGGGCTGGCCTTTCGTCATTCTTTGCGCTCTCTGGACCGGACTGGTCTGCTATTTCTACATCCGGGGGGAAAATGCCCTCTACTGGAGCGATTACAACTATTACCGGTATATGACCTGGTTCTTGAAGGAGCAGACCCTGGCAGGCCCGCTCCTGGCATTCTTGATGGTGCTCAAGTCCACCGACCTCACCTATAATCTCCTCTTCGCGGTGCCGCTCCTGCCCTTTGCCATCATATTCGGTGATAGCCGCCTGGTCTTTATTCTTTCCAGTGCTCTGGTCTATTTTCTGCCTTATGCTCTGCTTCTGGGCTCGGTGGCCGGAGCCAGTCTTTCCAGCCGGGATAATCTGAGCCGATCTCTTATTGCCGGTGCTGCCACCATGGCCGCCTTGCTCGTGCCGGCGCTCTGGGCACCGGTATTGAGGGGGTACCCGGACTATGCTGCGGCGATTCCAGTGCTCGCCACCCTGTTGATCTATATGCGCGATGAGAGTCTCGGGCGGCGCAAGGTGGTGCTTATTGGAATTCTTCTGGCCCTGGCGCCCCTTCTTCGAAGACATTTCTTCTATCTGTCTTTCGCTCTTGCAGCAGCGCTTTTGATTCATCAGGTCTATCTCGCCCGTCAGCAGAAAATGAGCCCGGCCGAATTCCTGAAAGGTCCCTTCCTCTCCTGGTGCGGTATCGGGGTGGTTTCCGGTCTGACCCTCGCGACTCTGGGCGTTCTCTTTCTCAAGAGTATTCTCTCGAGCAACTTCATGGCTCTATACACTTCTGCCTGTGTCTCCTTCCCGGAAGGCGCGGGCTATTTCATCACCGCTTTCGGCTCGCTCTCGATTGTCCTGGCTCTGGCCGGATTCGGCTTCGCCTGGATAAGTGGCATTCTCGACCGGTCCAGGGCGGTTCTGGTAGCGGCTTTCGCCTGTCTATCCTTTATCGTATGGCCGCTGTTCGGGCGGCATATCGCCGCGCATTACGTGATCTATGCTGCACCGCTGGTGGTGTTGGGCAATAGCTTTCTCCTGGCTTCCTGTCTCGAGGCTGGGCGAAAAGGCGCCAGGGTGGCGGCGAGCGCCTGCCTGGCTCTTGTCTGGGGGGTGAATTTCATCGTCGGCTTCCTGCCTCTCAGTCTGGCTGACTTCCTGCCTTTCCACCGGGCTCTTTTCGGCATGCTCACTGTCTGCCAGAGCGAGCCGGATCTGGCAGGCAGGCTGTTCAGCGCCTTCTATCCGCCTCTGACTCGCAAAGACATTCCCGAGATGGAGCGATTGTTCAGCTTCCTGAAAAAGACGGTGAAGTCCCCGCAATCGAGCATATTCATCGCCTCCGGCAACGCTATCCTGGCGGTGGATATCCTGCGTAACTGCGAAAGGGGGATGACCGGCGATCTCGGCAGCAATTCTCTCAAGCTGGTGGAGCCGCCGATTCTCGACTCCAGAGATGCTCTGCCCCTGGAGGGGCTTCTGGCAAGCGATCTGGTGGTGGTCTGCGATCCTCTTGTTTCGATGTACAAGGACGAATCGGCTCATATTCTGAGGCTTGTCCCGGACTGCTTCGAGGAAGGCTGGCCGCTCTCGAAAGACTTCGAAAAGCTCGATGAGACCTTCCATCTCGACGGGCACACGACAGTCAGCGTCTATCGCCGGGTCCGTCCTACCACCCCGGCAGTGGCGGTGGCTACTCTTTCTGCCATGAAGAAGCGGCTTCCCGTGAAGACCGGCGGTCAGCCTTCATGGATTTCCACCGACGAGGACTATGTCAGCCAGGGTCAGGAGGGGCGCCGGAAACTCCGGGTCGGTTCCGGAAGCGATAGCTATATCCTCGGCTGCGTTCCCAGGCTCGGGTTCGCACGCCTGACCGGCCGGATCTATGGAGGAAGAGATCTTTCGGGAACCGCCGAGATGTACAGTCCGGAAGGCAAGCTCCTGGGAAGCTTTACAGTGAACACGCATGATCGGAGATACGAAACTCGGGCGGACATAGCCGAGCCGTTCTATCCCGTTCTTAGATTCAGGGCAAGTCCCGGTGGTGCCACCATAGAGGTGGAGCCGGATTGATTGCTTGTAAGAAATGTCAACTTGACGAGCCTTACGGGGTGGATTAAAATGAAGTCAAGTGAATCCGGGTGGCATATCCGATGAATACTGCAGCAGAAATCGAGAATATGGCAATGGAGCTGCTTGCCAGTGACGATGGCAAGCGAACCTTCGTTCACTTGCTTCTCCAGGGATTGGGTCCGGAAGAGTTATCGATTCTGGCTCAGCAACTTGTGTCGCCGCTCCCGGAGGTGGCCGAAAGCGATAGCAGGTTCAACAGTCGCATCGGTGTCCGCGAGTATTCGAATGACGAGCGAGTAGCCCTGGAGATCGCTTCGCTGCTGCAGTTATTCGCCCTTCGCCGGCGCTTGCTTCAGGACGCCCTGTCCACGTCTCAAGTTGCAGAAATGATGGGGGTGTCCAGACAAACACCGCATGACAGGCTGAAAGCAGGGCTCCTTCTCGGAGTTCTGGACAACAGTGTTTTGAAATTTCCGGCCTGGCAGTTTGACGCCGCAGGACCGAACGGTGTGGTTCAGGGGCTTCCGGAGGTTCTTTCGACGCTCAAATGCAGCCCATTTGCAAAATTGAGTTGGCTGGCCAGCCCGAATGACATATTCGATGGCTTGAAGCCCATCGAAGTCCTGAAGATGGGAAGAACTTCTGAGGTTCTGCATGAAGCTCAGGCTGTAGGAGTCAACTGAGACTTTGGTAGCCGTCAAGCCTCCTCCACCTGTGGTGGCACCAGAGCCTGTTTTTCGCGTCCTCCCGGCAGGCGCGACTATAGTCAGGCTTTTCGATCCCAGCTCATTCGGCGCTCACGCCCTTGTCTTTCGCACGTTTGGCCCGATAAGCAGATTCGACCACCAGCGAGCGCCCTATCCGACACGGGCCGACGACCCGGATAGGGGAATCGTATATGGTGCCAATACGTTGTCATCCTGCATCGTGGAGATATTCGGAGACTCCAGGGTCGTCGACGTCGGAACCTGGGACGTGGCAGCATTGACTACGACAAGGGCGCTCAATCTCCTTGATTTACGCGGATCGGGCGCCATGAGGGCTGGCACAGTGGCAGCCATTTCAAAGGAAAGTAATCGTCAGTTCAGCCAGGAGTGGTCGCGATATTTCTACGACACAGCGTTTGTTTACGGCGAAGTGGACGGACTGGTTTTTCATAACGCTCACAATGACGAGGACGCATACGCGCTTTACGAGCGTGCTTCCGACGCTCTCGATTGCGCGCCGGCGGATATCAGACCATTACGTCATGATAGTCTCAGAGCTGCAATAAGAGAAATAGCCATTTCAAATGGTCTATTCGTGCCACCCTATTAGGAGCAATCTGCGCCATTCTCGCGCGCCTGCTCTAGCTATGATGCCGGGACGCGCTTTCATCAATTGCGCTGTTTCGGTTGCCGCCGTCGTTCTGGCCTACATGCGGGGATACTCCGGATCGCGGGAATCAAGTGCCAGATTGGATTTATCGCTGTGAATTGTTGATTGTAATATTTAAACGTATTACACTTATGTGTTACAATTATAGATGTCTGCAATGCTTTTCGAGTGGGACCAAAGCAAGGCGGCGACGAATAAGAGGAAGCATAAGGTCAGCTTCGAGCTCGCCCAGCTGGCCATGGAGACCGACCAGACGCAGCTGAGCAGATACGACAGGACAGTCGATGATGAGGACCGCTGGCATACGCTTGCCGGCATCGAGAATGTGATTCTCATTATTTCGCATACATACAGGGAAAACGACCATGGCGAAGAAGTCATCCGGATCATTTCAGCAAGGAAAGCAACGACAGGTGAGAAGGCGGCCTACTATGAGCGCTGAGCTGGCGGCGGAGTTGAATGCCCTGGAGGCAGTAGACGAAAGAGACATAGACCTTGATGATCTACCAGAGCAACTTGATTGGTCCAATGCGGCGGTGGCGAAATTCTACAGACCAAGAAAACAGCTGGTAAGCCTCAGGGTGGACCAGGATGTGGTTGCTTGGTTCAAGAAGTTGGCTCAGGACAATGAGCAGGGCTATCTGACCCTCATGAATAGTGCCCTGAGAGCCTATGTCGCAAGTAAGCAGCAGTCACGAAAGTCTGCCGGCAAGCGGTAGAAGGAAGGAAGATATGAGGAAACAGAGAGGACAAAATGGGGGAAGTTCAATCATCGCCCAGATGGATGATAGTGTGCCTGGTTACCACCAGCGGGACCTGCATGCGGTTACAGAAATTCATGATGTAAAGGGGGGGGGGCAACATTTGAGCCTGCTCTTATCGCAGAACCAGCCTCCTGACCCAATCTCAAAAAGACACCTGCGAGCAAGGCCAGCTCGATTGAGCGATTGCTATTTACAAACCTGGTGCCGCCTCTGCGACTTGCTGTAGTTTCTGGCGTCCTCTTGTCCCCTGTTCAATCGGAAGCCAATCACCCCGGATTCCGCATCCTCACTGATTAAATCGAGCCGACCTCAGCGCATTCATGCGCCCAGGCTTGCTCGGGTATCTGATTACAGGGGTTAGCAGAGGGATAAAAGAGAAACTTCCAACAATGGAGAAAGCAATGCGGATGAGACCATGAACCGGAAGGCGCTGTTGTGCCTCTTGCCGGCACTGTCCCTGCTTTTTCTTTCCGGCTGCGCGTCATTGACCTCGCCAGCCAGAAAGCACACCCTGGAGCCTGGCGGCTCCTACCTGGTCGATTACGACGCCACAAGACGCGGCGCCTATATCCTGCAAAAGGACTCGGGCGCGCGCGTGTGCGCGGAACCGGCGCCTGACGTGGCGCTGGAGTCAATCTCCAGAATAATCGCCGAGCTGAGACTCGCCCAGCAGAATGCCGACGGCAAGGCCCAGATCGAGCTTTCGACGAAAGTCGTGGAGCTGGCCGGCAGGTCGCAGCTGGTGCTCATTCTTCGAGAGTCGCTCTACAGGCTCTGTGAACAGGATACCATCGTCCTTTTAGCGAAGTCGGAGCTTGCCTCGGAGCAGAAGGCAATAGTGGAAGGACTTCAGGACCCGGAGATTCGCCGGGTCTTCGAGCGCGTTCTCGAGCAGACGCAATGATGCTCACATCCATTTTGTATGAATCGCCATGCGGCGGCTCATACCAGACCGCTTTCCGGCTGCCTGTTTCCGGGCAGGGGGAGCAACCAAACCGAAACGAAAACGGAGAAACCGTATGAAACGAAGCATAAGGCGATGGCTAGGTTTAGCTGTCGTACCAGCAGCATTGGCCTTGTTCGGAGCTGTGGCTCCGGCTCAGGCAGCATCCTATGACTGCGATGGCGGTCCAAACCCTGTCCCAAGCAGTACGACCGGCAGTATTGAAATCACCGTTCCGTCAGGAGACTGCACAATCAGCCACGATGTCGAAGCTGGCAGCGACATTATCATCAATATCGTCAATGGCTCTCTTGACGCGAAAAAACTGACAAGTAAGACTAGCCAAATCAAGATTGTTTCCAGAATTGGAAACAGCAAGACTCTAGATCTTACCGCCGGAACGTTTGTCGAGATTCAAGCTGGGCTCGACCCCTCCGCCGCTATGGGCGATGTTGAAATCCAGGGTCCGCTAACAATCAATGCCACTGAAATGCAGGACGACAATCCAGCCAGTCATGGGAATATTCTCATTCGGGCACGTGGCAATGTTAAAACCATGGACATTAGCACCGGCGGGAACTTTCCTGGTGGCGGCAAGAAGACCGGTGGGGTACAGATCGATGCTCACGTCTTCGCCACTGGCGGCATTCCCGTGTTCACTATTGGCGCCGACACCGTCAACGGTATAAACGGTGTGATAAGCACCGAAACCGTTAGCGGAGGAGGTACATCCGGCACCGGGACAATCCTCGGAGGGATTCGTATCACCAACGGCGCAGCAGGTGCTACAGGCGGCATCAAGGTCGAGAAGATGAATAAGATCAAGGTGCAAGGTTCGGCATCTCGCTCCGGCTGGATTCAGCTGATTGCCCAAGAAGGGACTTTGACGCTTCCCACGAACAAACTGAACGCCGATGGCATGAATGGCAACATGGCCGGAGCAATTTTCCTGGCAGCTAAGTACATCGACACCGTTGATGGCACCGTAATCTCAGCCAGCCAAGACGAGGCCACCTCAGGTTCCATTCACCAGGTAGTTATCGCTGCTCAAGAAATTCGGTATGTCGGTGCAGACGGGCTGAAGATCAAGGCAGATGGCAACGGTGTTTCAGAGAACCCATTTAATCCGGCTACCGTATATGTAGTGCCAAAAGGAGGCATTAGCCCAACAAGCACGAATACGGTCCAATCTCTTCTCTGGAAGATTCCCTTTACTGGCGGACCATCTCAGTTTTTCAAATTCGATGGAGAGGTTAACTTTGTCGGAACCACTCAAGCCCCTCTGTTGATCAGCGTCAACGGAGACCACACTCAGCTTGCGATTACCGGCTACCCGATCAGGTTCTTTGGTGGCAATGTCGACATTCGAGCCAGAGGAAAGGTCGATCACCAGATCGTAATGGGCTACTTCGGGACCTATACCGGCAAGAATGGTTTCAGTACTGATGTAGTCGGTGACGTTAAAATCAACGCGAACGGAAAAGATGGTCCTGGCGGTCGAATTCAAATCCAGGTCGACCAGACAACGTTGAAGGCTCTTCCTGGTGGTGGCTCTGGTCCAGAAGATCCGGCCTTCGGCGGAACCTTCAAGATTACTGCTGATGGTCGTGATCCTGATGAAGATGGTAATGGGGATGGTGGACAAATAATCTTCACCGCCACTCAGGTGACGCTTGATGGAAACACGAACGGCCGCATCAGTGCAGACGCCAAAGGCGTTGGAAACGCATTTTCCAACTCGCTAACGGCAGACTTTCCGCACGCAGTGGCGTTTTACCCGCAAGCATCCAATATT
The DNA here is from genome assembly GCA_020431945.1 of Cyanobacteria bacterium HKST-UBA02. The sequence goes on from JAGQHH010000084.1 coordinate 11,549, forward strand.
ATTCTCGGGAATGGCGGTGGTCGTTTCAAGATTACGGCCACTGGTGGTGACGTCAGCGGAAACGGTGGGAGCATCAAGCTTGCGTCCAGTGTTGTGGAGTTTCGAAACTCTGAAGATGCGATCGATGTGTCCGCAAAAGGAGACTCTGGAAACGGTGGACAGGTACAGGTTCTGTCTGCATCTCCAACCCTCTTCCACCAAAACCAAGACAACACGTCCCAACCTGTCAAAACAGTCATCAATGCTTCTGGTGGATTTCTGTCTGGAAATGGCGGATTTATCGAGATTCCCGACGGTAAGACCAACCAGCCTACAGCTGGAACACCCGTCTTGAACGTGAATGCTCTCATGGCAGTAGATGGGGGGACAACAGAAGCAGCCGGTTCCCCATTTGGCCGGATTAAACTGAACAATGTAGATTGTCAGCAATTCGTATCAGCTGCTGCGCCTGCATGGCCCAGAACGTTCTGGACTTGCGATGGGGCCTCGGGGGCGTCATCATCCATGTTTGACAACGCCAACTCGCTGAATCAAGCGTTGAAAGACCAGCTTGGCAATTTGGCATCATTGACGGAAGATAATCCGGAAGTTCAGATTTATGGATTTCCTGATGAATCGAAATTTGCTAAGTATTTCACGTCGGCGCAAACAACGAATGCTATCGGCGTTTCTCTCCAGTCTATTCGCGTGTCTTCTGTTTTAACGCCGGCACTGAGCTACCCCCTGACCGGTCCGGGAACTGGTACGCATGAATTGGCTCACCAGTTCGATTACATCTGGGGAAATGCTTCGAATAGTCAGACCTTCAAAGACGCCTATAATGCAGACGTAGCGGCTTTTAATGCTCTCAATTGTCTTAATGCATTTCCGCAAGGACTGCAAGGCGTTTGCGGGCTCCAGATTTCCAATATCGAACGGCTTCAGCAGGAGTTGATTACTTTTACTGAACCAGAAGCGTTTGCTCATATGTTTGAACACGTTAACTCTGGTACCTACAATGCAGATCTTGAGACGGTTTTGGACAAATTTGCGAATATGAAGAGCTATATGCAGATGAACTCCATAAGCCCCCCACCAGCTCAGCAATAGCAGTTTTAGAGAGAGGAGGCCTTTATGCTTCCTCTCTCTCTTCCTTTACTGTTACCCAATCAAACGAATTTACTTCATTGCTTCTTATTCTGAACTGATGAAGCAAGCTATTTCGAAACCTCAAATCCAGGAGTATTACTTTATTATTGGTCTCGGGTAATCCTGAGCGAATCATCAGGCTATAAGTGCAGTAGTCCTTATTCTCCTCTTTTACAGGACCAAATAGGGTGTCAGTATTTCTTCGAGATAACGCCTGAGTTGCCGGAATCGGACCATAATCAAGTTGCCCGAGTCCGAATTTATGTCGAGGATTCAACTCAATGGTTCCATCCGTTCTTCCCTCTACAATGGCAACAATATTCTTACTATCCACTCTCGAGAGACTATACAGAAACTTTCGCTTCTGAAGCCACTGGAGATCTGCAACTTTGCAGCCAGGTGTGACTGAAGGAGGCTTAAACGAGATGTTGAATCTTGCAAGGCTCATATGATGAAAACCATACGCAAGCCCCAAAAGGCAAAGAACGATACTCAAAGATATTGCAATTTTAGTCATTTCTACTATTATCGTTAGTAGTCCACGTTTTCTTCCATTTTAATATCATATATCAAGTTCCATCGAGACTGGGCGACGGTCGCCCGGCGGGACCTCCCTTCGCGCATTCGCGACAGTCTTAGAATGAACGATTATGTTTCACCCCGCTCCTTCAGGGGGCTGTATCGCTTTCTGTGAGTGGCTTTCCGGTCTCCGAATTTCTGCTGGCACCCTTACCGGTGTCTCCATACCCCAATATTGGGGTATGTGTTTTGCTGTGAACTTGTTCCCTCAGAGTATGGATGACTCTCCAGTGACTTCTTGAGCCTTGACGTGTTGACCTGTTCAGGATACGGGCTGTTTCTGCAATTCGAGCAGGTCGGCCAGGACTTGCTCCTGATGACCGTCCGGACTGACTTTCTCATAGACTTTCGCCACTCTTCCCCGGGGGTCGATGATGAAAGTGGTGCGGCTCCAGTAGAGAGTGCCTTTCCAGTCCGATTGCTCGACTCCGGCGGCTCGCAGCAGCTCGCCCCGGGTGTCGGCGAGAAGGTCGATGGAGAAATCATACTTGTTGCAGAAGTCTTTGTGAGAGTCGACGCCGTCTTCGCTGAGACCGAGGATCACCGTGTTGGCGCTATCGAAGCTCTCTCTGGCGGCGGAGAACTGCTTGCCTTCTATCGTACAGCCGGGGGTATCGTCTTTGGGATAGAAGTAGA
>JAGQHH010000085.1 GCA_020431945.1 Cyanobacteria bacterium HKST-UBA02
GCTGCGGCGACGGGCGAAGAGGATGTCCAGGTCATCGGGGTCCCACTCCACCTTGTCGGTGAAGCCCAGGGCCTTGACGCCGGAGAGGTCGAGAGAGTCGAAGAGGTCGGGGTCCGGATAGACCACGCGGCTCTCCTCGATCTCCCGAGTGCGCGCCTCGCTCACGGCGATAATGCGCTTGAGGTGGCCCGGAGAGACCTCCTCACGAACCTTCGGAGTCTTCAGAGAGACCTTCAGGTTCTTCTTGGAATTTCGCTTGCTCATAGTAAGTTCCCTTCTTTGCGGCTGCGGAATGCAGCCTGGTTAAACAAAACACCGCAGTCGGATGACCGCAGCAGATGAGCCACACGCCAGTCGCTCCATCGTTTTCAGATGGAAGTGCTTCCGGCGTATGTACTTCGGCACAAGAGCGCCTTCACGCAATCGAGACTCTCAGACACCACAAACCCGGGTCGCTACTTGGTGCGACTCGGGTCTGAAAATGTAAGCAGGATGTGGCTTTTGGCTGGGTAGCTCGGTTGGTCCTGGAAAGAAGTCAAGATAACGTGATACCAAGACAATAGGGATTTTCAGTTTGAAATAGCAAGTGGATATACCTGGCGCGGTTGTATACCAGGTATTAGTTCAGAATCTGTTTAACGCCGCGTATGTAAGACTTAAGGGCTCTTTTACTTGCCCTGTCTTGAGCGATCTCGATTAGGAACGCTTTGAGCTAGCGGATTAAATCTGCAGGATTAGACCGCCTTAACAGTTCGTGTTGATGCGATAGTGTCTAATCTTTCATCTAAGCTTAACTGTCCTTGCCCGCTAGCGTATTTGTAACAAGCGTTGAAATCCTTCTGTTTACAACGAAAACTTGCGATATCAGTCCGGTTGTCAGGCGCGATCGGAGGTCAGCTGTGTCGGCGCCTTGCATATTTTCCAAGAGCCGTAAACCGAAATTTGCTTAATGCCTGCCGGTTTTGCTAACAGAATGGTGACAGCAGTCGATGCGAACTCGCATGGCATCCGGTAAATATGCGCACTATATGCAAACGGCATTGGGCAATAGTTTTACCAATCTGGATTAGTTCAGAGTACATCCGGTTGCAAGTCATTTGAAAACTGAATAAGCGTTTGAGTGAGATGGTGGAAACGCCTTCACCAGGTTAAAACTTTTCTCTGTTTTCTATTATAAGAAACAGTGGAACATATCCAGTGTTAATCAGGCGTATATCCCTGCTCCAGGGCTTGATCGCGCCAGAACCTGGTCCTTGTCTCATCACCCTGCTGCTCGTAATGCTCGCTCAAATAATATTGAGCTGCCGGCTCCCCTTTTTTGGCTGCACTGGTAATCAGCTCCAGGGCGCGTTTCTCGTCTCTGGGCACGCCCTGTCCCAGGGCATGGATGAGTCCGAGCTGGTAGATCGCTCCGCGATGACCGTCCTCGGCAGCCTGATTGAGGTGTCTCAGCCCGGAATCGTAATTGATTGCTACACCTTCCCCGAGAAGATAGTGCATGGCAAGCTCGAAGTGGGCGTTGATGCTTCCCAGCTCCGCGGCTTTGCGGAAATAGCGAAATGCCGCCTTACGATCACGTTTGAGAGTGTGGCTCCCCTCGCTATGCCAGCGTCCGATCCAGAAGATCGCCTCTGGATCATTCAGCTCGGCTGCCGTCTGCATCCAGGAAAGAGCTTCTTGAGGGTCTTCTTTCACCCCGTTGCCGCTGTCATAGGCACTGGAGAGACAGCGCATCGCAACGGTGTTGCCCTGATCGGCTGCCATGGAAAACCATCGTACAGCCGTTTCGAAATCCGGCTCGTTCAGACGCTCATCATTGTTGAAGGCAATCAGTCCGAGCTGAAGCTGGGCATCCTGATCTCCCTGGTTGGCGGCACGGGTAAACCACTTGATCGAGCAGCCTATGTCTCTGTCGCAGCCGTGTCCGGCATAATAAAAGTTGCCCAGGGCTTTCTGGGCCTCTATGTCCTCGAGGTCGGCAGCGCGCTCATACCATCGCCAGGCTTCGGCGAAATTCTTCTCGACTCCTTTTCCCGATTCGAGCATGTGTCCGATCAGACTGATGGCGAAGGGCTGCTCGAAAGCAGCTGCCTTGATCGCCCAGTAATAGGCTTTGTCATAGTCGATTTCGATTGCCGTGCCGAAGAAATACATGCTGGCAAGCTCGGCCATTGCCAGTGGATGCTCTTGCGAAGCTGCTTTCAGGCACCAGTCGAAGGCCAGTTCCCTGTTTTGTTCGACAAAGATGCCGTCCCGATAGAAGACTGCCAGCTCGAGTTGTGCGGCAGCCATGCCTTCATCGGCCAGTTCTTTGAAGTAGAGGAATTGCGGATCGGCACCATCGGCAGTACCGGGCTCCGGTTGTGCCGATTGGCTATCTGGAGATTCTTCCCGGTCGGGATCGGTGATTAGCTCCAGGCAATGCTCGAGCTGCCTTCTCAGATCGGTCATCGACTGGAAGCGATCCTCAGGGCTCTTGGCCAGGGCCCTGAGAATAATCGATTCGAGCGCTTTTTCTCTGTCGGAGGTGGCAAAGCGCTCAGGCTCGTCGTTGATATGCTGGAAGATGACGCTCAGCATGTTGTCGCCGTCGAAGGGCGACTGGCCGGCGACGCATTGATAGAGGACGCAGCCGAGCGCGTAGATGTCGGCTCTTGCGTCGAGCTTCTGTCCCATGCACTGCTCTGGGCTCATATAAAGAGGTGATCCGAAAATCTGTCCGGTCTTGGTCAGATGCAGGCTCGTCTTGCCCGGCTGGGTGAAGATCTTGGCGATGCCGAAGTCTACGACTATGGCTTTGCGCTGTCCATCTTCGTCGGGTACCACCACTATATTGCTTGGTTTGACGTCCCGGTGGACGACATTGTGACGGTGGGCGTGTCCCAGAGCGTCGCAAACCTGGATAATCAGAGCGATAGTTTCGGGCAGGTCCAGATGACCTTCTTCGAGCAGATCGTCCAGGGTCTTTCCGGAGAGAAACTCCATGACCATATAGGGTAGACCGTCCTCCGAAACGTTGAACTCCTGGACTTTAATGACATTGGGATGGTTCAAGGAGCTTGCTGCTCTCGCCTCTACCAGGAAGCGATTGCGGATGATATCGTTCTCGGTGGCATCATTGAGAAGAAGCTTGACCGCCACCGGCGGAGCTCCCGGCGAGAGCCTGTCCACCGCTCTATAGATCACTCCCATGCCACCCCTGCCGATCTCGTCCATGAGCTCGTAGCGGTCTCCCAGGAGCGTCCCGCTCAGGGGCGCCACCAGAACCGTGGAGAGCTGCGTGCCATCGTGGGGGCAGATCACTGTAGACCGGGGAAAAGAGTGCTGACATTCCAGACATTTCTTTCCCAAGACCTCTGTGCCGGTCTCGAAGCGTGCACGAAGCCCGGGTCCGGTTTTTGTCCCGAGCCGATCCAGTTGATCGTTTGTCGGAAAGTCCTGAACGAGATATCTGGGCGGGTAGATCTGAATGTCCTCCAGAATCCCCTGTCCATCGTCTTCCAGGGCGGCTACACTTTCCCATTCGGCAGAGGCTACCGGATCGAGGCTGTCTCTCGTGGTAAAGGAAACCAGGTCGGTTCGGGGAAGCAGTGTCCGGTATCCTTCCGTGATACTGGACAGGGACATGGTCTTGCCGCCCTCCATCAGGCGTGTGTAGCGAGCGATAAATGTATCTCTTGCCAGGGGTGAGTCAGTATCTTTCAGCACCTGGCTCTGCTCTTCGTAGATCCGCTCGAAATAGGACTGGCGCAGGCGTTCGAAACGCTCGAAAAGTGAGTGGTCTGAAGGGAGGCGAAATTCTCTATAGAGACCCTCATGGAGGAGGACTGGCAGGGGAGGAAGGGGGCTGCCTTCTTTTTGGGCCTGCTCGAGAATCTCCAGACAGCGCTTCAGCCCCAGAGAGTCATCGCGTCCCGTGACTATCAGGATCTCGTTATTCGGCATGAAAATTGCGTGCTCCCCCCTTACCGGAAGGTGACGAAGCATTTCAGGAAAGAGCACACGCGCTGCGTCAAAGCCGTCTTTCCACGTCGATTCATAGATTTCGCTCGACTCTGCTCTGAATGTGGCGAACTCTCCCGGGCTTTTCTCATTCAAGCCTTCCAGGGCCTGATCGAATACTGTGTCGACATCGAGACCCCACCTTCTGACCTGATCGAAGTCGATGATCGTTTTCAGGGAATCTTTCGCGTAGACGATCACTGCTGCGAAAGACTCAGCCAGGCAAAGATAAGGAATCTCGAGAGTATCCCCTCCAGGCATTCTCTTTGCCAGAAGCTCGATTTTCGCTATCTCCCAGGTGTCTCTTATCTCGGGAAAGAGAAAAGGGCGAGCGTTCCTGTAATCGTCAGGGACAGGGGTATTGGCTTGCATCCGAGTGCGCTCTCGAGCCTCCGTGCCTATAGTGCGCTTATGCCCGGTGGAGGACCTTTCTCAGCTACGCTAACCCTGACCGTCATAAGATTGTTGCCAGTTTCGATATTGTAAATAGACCTGATCTCTGATGGGCCCTGAGATCTCAAGATTAGAAAGGAAGTGTTTATATATTTCGCCTTCTCTTTAACTGAAGCTATTAACCTCCGTAGATTCTATAGGTCTTTTTTTCCTTTTCAGTCCAGGTACGACCCGAGCCAGAACACATAGCAAGCTTTCAACCGGCACTCCTACTCCTTCCCAGGTGAGGTCTGCTGGCGGTCGTCCGGGAAAAACTCTGTTCTCCAACCCAAACTATGGAGAGGGACATGTCGTCCAAGAAGTCGTTCCACGACTCTGCCCCTTCCCTGTTCATACAGTCGGGTTGGGACAAGTCGCAACTGTTCGGTCTTAATGCTTCCAGGGATGCCCGTCACTTCGTACTTCGCGGCACCGGTGGCTGTGCTCTCATGGAGCCAAAAGATTCTGTCGGCATGCGCAATCTCGAGCTGGCTCTCTCCGGTCGCGATCGCGCCGGACGTCAGTGGCGAAAGCGTAAGCGATTCTCCGGATTCTGCCTCTTCGGCGGAACTCGAATGGTGATGAAGCACGATCCGAAAATCATCGTGCCCGGTATCACCGAGGTGTTTCCGGCCATCCAGCGTTACTGCCCGGATGCCGTCACCCTCGGCGTCATCGCCAAAGTCGGTCATATGCGCTATACGGAGCACGGTCTGGTCATCCATGACGAGCCCGATAAGCCCTTTGTCACCATCGTGCACCCGACTCAAACGAGCTCGGTCATCCTGCAGCCAAGCGCCGATATGCAAGCATCCTGGGACGATGAGTACCAGGAGTGCATTCGTATCTGCGACGCCCTCCGGCAATCGCAATGGCAGGGCCTGCTGATCGCTTACAACGGCGGTGGCGTAACGGAGAAGGAGATTCTCAGCTGGGCCAAGCTCGGCAAAATGGATTCCTTCTGGCGTGTGCTTCTCATCCGGGGAAGCGGTCGCAAACCCGATGAGTATGCCAGTGACAAAGAGTGGCTGGCGGAGCATCCGACAGTTCATGTCTGCGAAAACGATCTGGACGATATGCGCGTGAAGCTTGCAGAGCTGGGCGCTATCGTCGATCCGGAAGAAGCTTGAGTCCGGATCAAAAAAGATTTACGGGGCGTGCCCGGTACGGGCGCCGGACGCGTCTGCCTGAAAATGCCCGAATCAATCAAGAACTGGAAATCATGAGCAAAGAAAACACACTCCGACCCCGAGTCCAGGTGGACGAAAGAGGTTGCCTCCTCTTCGTCGTCTCCCACGGTCAGGCCGCTCCGGCTGCCTTTACCAACCTGGTCACCTGCGACCGCGGCGAGCTGAAGGCTGCGCGGGAAGTCGTCCGCATCGCCGGCGGCTGCAAGCACTTCAGCCAGGATCTTCTGGACAAGCTGATCCCCTACTTCGTGGATGCCTTCCGCCTGGTCGACGCCGACGGCAAGACGACGCGTGAGTTCCGGGGCACCGCTTTCAGTGGTGGCACCGCCAACGTCGACGGCGAAGGCGGGCTCAAGAACGACATGGTCACCAATGTGCCGGCGCACCTGGCGGCTGCCTATCCCTGCATCGCCATGTCCACGACGCCGCGCACCGGCGATATGG
>JAGQHH010000086.1 GCA_020431945.1 Cyanobacteria bacterium HKST-UBA02
AGATATCAAAGCCCTCTCTGGCGGCGGAGAACTGCTTGCCTTCTATCGTACAGCCGGGGGTATCGGCGTTAGGATAGAGATAGACCACGACCCATTGGCCGCTCAGATGGGCAAGGCTTATCTCTTTGCCGTCCTGGTTGGGAAGCTTGAAGTCGGGAAAGTTCTGACCGGTGCCTAGCATGATTCACCTCCTGAAAGTCGAAGGCAAAGTCTAACCGGTCTCGAGCTCGCTGACAATCTCGAGGAGGTCGCTGCACTGATTGCGATTGGCCATGGCTCGATAGAGAAAGCCCGCCCCGGCAGCGATGAAGCTGGCGGATACGACTCCCACCAGAGAAGAGAGAATGGCATCGATAACCGTGGTGGAGACCTGGATGACCGTGGCGTCCAGGAAGGGGAGAAGGCTGCCGGCAGATTCAAGGAGCCCGGATGTGCCCATGGCGGGTACTTGCAAGAGTAGATCGATGAGACCGAAAAGAATCACGGCATAAACAAAAACACCGGGCTGGGACTTGAAATAGAGCCAGAGAGTCCCGAGACCGGCGAGGGGACTCTTGCCGTCGCTGACAATCACGACAGCAAGCTGATTGAGGAAGCGCATGCATGTATAAGGAAGCATGAAAGCCAGAAGGGAGAAGAGCCAGATTACCAGGGCGATCTCCTCTCCGGAGTTTTTGGCGGCCTCGGCCAGTTCCTGGTATCCCAGGAGCATGACTACAACGAACAGCTCGAGAATCACCGTGGGGGTGAAAAGCGCGATGGTGGCGGGCTTGCGGGCGCGATTGACGGCCTGTTTGAAGGACGTCTCGGCGCCGGTCATGAAGAACCAGACTGCCAGGCAGCGGATACATATCTCATAAGTGAAAAAGATGATCGCCAGGCTCAGGGCGATCACAATGGTGGCAAGATGCGGGATCTCCCTGTGGTCTCGCATGAGGAGCTCGGTAATGCCGGACCAGCAGAGATTGTAGAAGAGGCAGGGCAGGAAGAGCCCTTTCATGAGCATGCGCAGGTGCTGTCTGATGAACCTGCCGCTTTCGCCTGCCAGGTCGGCAATGGTAGGGTCGACCCTTTTTAGCTCCATGCTTCTCCGGCCTCGTCGGACTAAACGCCGCTGTCCAGCTCCATCCTGGTCTTGGCGATCCAGTTGAGCTCTTTCAGGGCCTCGTCGGCGGAAAGGCGTCTGGAGCGGCAGTGATTGAGGACGACGATGGCTTTTTCGAGATCGAGGAAGCCGGTGCGCATGAGAAACTGGCAGCGGCTGGCATTGTGCATGGTGAACTCATCCACCAGATCGGCAGCGAGGAGATTGTGACCGAGCTCGGCAAGAGTGAGGTTGTCTTTGTTGAACACAGCGTCCCTGGCTTCTCTCGATATGATACCGGATGCGGTGAGGAGCTGCCAGACCGACTTGGAGTCTTCCTGCGTGGCGGTGCTCACGGCGAGCTCGGTGAGCGCGCTGGTGGGAGAGAATCCCCGCGCCGAAACTTTGTTGAGGATCTGGGCTGCCTGATCTTCGGTGAGAGTGGCGTTGATCACCATCTCCTGCAACTCCAGGGCGATCTCGAGATCCGGGCGCTTGACCAGACCTTTCTGGATCATCGCCTGTCCCACCGGAATCTCGCTATCCAGGGCCATCTCCAGGGCGGACAGAACATCCGCCTCTTCCATGAGTCCGGCTTTTATGAAAAGCTCGCCGATCAGGGTATGCGGTCTGATCGGCTGGCGGTAGAAACCCAGCTCTTTCAGGGACTCTTCGAGATTGATCCGCCGGCGCCTGGTGGTTTTCAGGGCTTTGATGGCCTGATCCCTGGATACTTTGCCGTCTCGCACCAGGACCTGGGCGGTCAGCGCCGCCGAGAGCATCTCCCGGGAGATGGAGCCATAAAGGAGAATGATCCGCCCCAGGGGAAGACCGGCCTCTTTGCTGTCCTGGAGGAAGCGGTCGAGCTCGTCGTGTCCGATAAAGCCTGCCTCGTAAAGGATTTCTCCCAGCTTGATAGTCGGCTGTTTCGGATTGATCTTGCGACCGGTTTTGACCATTGCTTCGTCCAGGGTGATTCCGGTCTGGAACACCATGGTGAGAAGGGATACAGCCCCGTCGATGTCGATCTGGTTGTCCCGGTGCATTGACTGGAGCTGGACCGAAGTCAAAAGGACCTCTTCCGAGACGGTGCCGCACATGACAAGCATCTTGCCGATGGGCATGCTCGTCTCCTTGGCCAGCTCGATGGCTTCTAAAAGCTGCTGGGAGGTCAGGATGCCCGACCGGATGAGCAGCTCGCCTAGTTTGATTGCTTTACTGGGGCGCTCCATCTGTTCACTTCAAGACTCGAACTCTTACTTGCATACAAATATAACTGATTGCAGGGGGAACAAAATGATGTGTAATATATACTCCGAGAGAAGCGATGCCAGAAGAGAAAGCCATTATCATTGGTGCCGGTCCGGCGGGTCTGACAGCCGGCTTCGAGCTTCTCGAGCGCTCCAGCGTGAGACCGATAATTCTCGAGAAAAGCGATTATATCGGCGGCCTGGCTCGCACGATGAATTACAAGGGAAACCGCATCGATATCGGTCCCCACCGATTTTTCTCCAAATCAGACCGGGTGATGGACTGGTGGATGGCCATGATGCCGGTGGAAGCCCTGCCGGGTGAAGAGCACGAGATCACCTATCACCAGAAGAAGCGGACCATCACCGTGGAAGGCGAGAGCCAGGACGATGGCTCGGGCAATATCATGATCCTGCTCAAGCGCCGGACACGGATCTACTATCTGCGCAAGTTCTTCGACTATCCCATCAGCCTGAAGGTCCAGACATTCACCAATCTCGGTCTGACGAAGACCATGAGAATTGGGTTCAGCTATCTGGGCGCCCTCATGTTTCCGATAAAACCGGAGACCAATCTCGAGCAGTTCATCACCAACCGTTTCGGTCGCGAGCTCTACCTGACCTTTTTCAAAGACTATACAGAGAAAGTCTGGGGCATCGATTGCGACAAGATCAGCGCTGCCTGGGGCGCGCAGCGGATCAAAGGGCTCTCGATCATCAAGGCCGTCATGCATGCTCTCAAAAAGATTTTTGCCGGCATCGGCGATCTCCGGCAGAAACAGACCGAGACCTCGCTGGTCGAGCAGTTTCTCTATCCCAAGCTGGGCACCGGCAGCATGTGGGAAAAGGTGGCTGGACTGATCAAGGACAAAGGGGGCGAGGTCCGCCAGGGCTTCGAGGTGGAGCGCCTGATTCTCGATGAGAGCGGCAGGCGTGTCACCGGCGTGGAGTTAAGGAATCTCGAGAACAACGAGATCGATACCCTGGAGGGCGATTATTTCTTCTCGACGATGCCGGTCAAAGAGCTCATCGCCAAGCTCGGTGACAGTGTCCCTGAAAAGGTCAGAGAAGTGAGCGATGGTCTCGTGTACCGGGATTTCATCGAAGTCGGGCTTCTGGTCAAAAAGATGGCTATCAAGGATCGTGAATCGGGAGGCCGGGACCTGATCTCGGACAACTGGATCTATATCCAGGAAAATGACGTCATGATCGGCCGGCTGCAGATCTATAACAACTGGGGCACCGAGATGGTGGCGGATCCCGAAACGGTCTGGCTGGGTCTCGAGTATTTCTGCAACGAGACCGATGACATCTGGACCTGGGATGACGAGCGCCTCAAAGAGCTGGGGGCTTTCGAGCTCGACAAGATCGGGATCATCAAGAAAGAAGATACTCTCGATGCCATGGTGATTCGTATGCCCAAGACTTATCCCGGCTATTTCGGGACTTACGATCGGTTCGACGAGATCGTCGAATATGTCAACACGATCGAGAATCTTTTCCTGTGCGGGCGCAATGGCATGCACAAATACAACAACCAGGACCACTCGATGCTCACCGCTATGGTGGCGGTGGACAATATCGTGGCTGGTATCAAAACCAAGGAAAATATCTGGGAAGTCAACACCGAGATGGAATATCACGAGGAGAAGAAGAGCTGACCATCTGGCAAAAGGCTACCTGGACACTGGTCATTCTGATGGCGCTGGGCTTCGCCTTTCTCTACCTCTCCGGATTTTTCGTCGCTCTTTCCTCACCTTTCTCCATCGAATACGAAGGACCCTGTCTCTGGGCTGCAAATCGGCTGGCGCACGGGCTGGGCATCTATGACCCCCAGCGCCTTACTCAGGCACCATGGGAAGTGATTATCTACCCACCGGTCTATTTCCTGGTCTCGGTGCCTTTTCTTGTATTCGGCGGGCCCAGCTATTGGGGATTGCGCCTGGTGAGCATCATCGCTTTCCTGGTCAGCCTGGTCTCGTCCTACCGGCTTTTTTCCAGGACATCCGAAAGCCAGCTGGCGGTCTTCATCGCCCTTCTAGCTTTCGCCACTTTCAATCCGGTCCTGAGCTGGTCCCTGAAAGGTCGTGTGGACATGCTCTCCATGGCTTTCTCAATCGTTGCCCTGGACTGGTTCTGGTCCACCTACGAGAATCTGGAGGAGAACAAAGACGATAAGAAAGTCTCCGGGACCAGGCTGCTTTTCCTGTACAGCCCGGCGATCCTGGCCTCGGTTTTGAGCATCTATACCAAACAACCGTCGGTGGTGGTGCCGCTTTCTATCTTTCTCTTTCTGGTTGCAGTCAAAAAGCTCGATCAGGCGATCATTTTCGGATTCTCTTCCGCTGCCCTTGGCGGTCTGATATTTCTTTCGGTCAATCACTGGACCGACGGCGGTTTTCTCGCTCATATGCGCTTTCTGAGCCAGATGCCATTTTCGGTGGACGATCTGACCAAGCATCTTTCCTGGATCGGTGCCGACTGGGCGAAAATTGCGCTTCTGCCACTGGTGATGGGACTTTTCCTCATGCGTAAAAAGGCCGGCAGAGAGCTCATTCTGCCTGTGCTGATCGCTGTCACGAGCGGTCTCATTACGATCTACACACTCGGGACGGTTTATGCAAACGTCAATCACTGTTTGCATTTCTACTGGGCGCTCTGCTGGCTTCTCGCTATTTTCGCCTGCGCCGCGCCTTCGGTGTCAGGCATCCTGGTGGTCGTCTCTAGCCTGGTGAATGCCTGCACCATGCAAATGTGGCTTTCCACCCTGACAGCGTCGGCCCAGAAAGTATCCCAGTCCGAGCGGGTGCTCAAGAGCGTCGACCTGCGCAATACCACTATGTTCGTGGAAGACCCGGCGATTGCCATCAAGGCCGGTGCCACGCCTCTCTTCGTGGACGTTGCTACATTCATTCAGATCTGGCAGGAGAATGGTAAGTCCATGGACGATCTCAAAGCCGATCTTCGCCGCCGTGCCTACAGTGCAGTGGTAATCAACAAACACGACAGCCAGCTCGAGCGACCTCCTTATTTCTGGGACGAGGACTTCGTCAAAGAGGTTACCGACAACTACCGATTCGCCGGGCCGGTGGTTGGCAATGGCGAGATCCAGAACCTCTATATAAGGAAAGAGGACCCGGAGCAGTCGAATGAGGGTGCCGGCGAAGAAACGCCTAAAGATTCTGCTCCAGATTCTTGAGGACGTCGTCCAGGTAGGGGCAGCGATATGAGCCGCAGATACCGGGCTTGATCTCATGCACTCCGCAGAGCATGTCCTCGTTCTGGAACATGCAGGGGAAGCCCTTTTCCCTGGAGGGCAGAACGCGCATGGCCGGATAATTGGCCGGCGTCTGCCAGGTGGTCTTGTCCGGAAACATGGCACTGCCTTCCTCGTAGTCGATGAAAACGTCCTTGTGGGTGTAGCCCTTGCCGGTACTGCTGTTCAGATCGGTAAGAAAGCGCTCGCTGTCCGTAATCGGGCCGATAATCCAGTCTCGCTCTCCGATGGTGCAACAGATCCCCGACTGACCTTCGATACCGAAGCAAAACTTGTTGCAGACATAATAATTGGTCTCCCCGATGAGCTCCGCTTTGCTCATCGGTCCTTTGCGGGCGCAGCCAGGGGATTTGGATTCCTGGAATCCGGAAGCCGGGGCGTCCGAAACCGGAGCGGCTGCAAGCTTGAGCAGCCGCATTATCGTGAATAGCATTTTCTCCTCCGTTTTGCTTTTGCAAGCGACACGAAGAGCGCCTCCGCCAGGGCGCTGTCTTTGTATGGTTAAAAGCGATTGATACCTATCAAACGATGATATGGCTACTCCGTGAAATCATCGTGAAGAATATGGCAGGTGTTCCGAAGGCCACTCGTTGGTAACCCGGATCCTGATTTTGCCGCCTCGCTCGGCAGAGGCTTTCTTGTACTGGTACCAGTTGTTGAGCTTGAGCTTTATTTTCGCTTCCACGGTTCTTGCCTCGGGATGAGTCCTGAAAAGGTAGGCGATCATGCTGTGGAGATCCGAGTCGGCGCTGGTGTACTGCATTCGTCCGGTGATTGGTACCTTGTGCCAGGTTCCCTTCTCGTCTTTGAAACGGACGTCCACGTCGATGGTGTCTTGCTTGAGCATGAACATGTGGAAAGTCCAGGGCTCTTTGTCGGTGAGACAGAGAGTGGACGCAGGCCTGCCCGGATAGAAATAGATTCGCAGGGGAATCACCGCCATCAACACCAGAAAGGCGACTGCCAGTGCTGTTTCCAGACGAGGTGGTTTTGCTTCCGGCTCGGCGCTGTCTTTGCCGTCGAAAAAGGCCAGGTAGCCGGTGATCATGATGAGCGAATAGATTATCAAGCTTTCGGTGAGGGTGACGGCGATGCCCACATGGAGAAGGACTCCCAGAACAAAAGCAATCTTGCGGGTCTTCTTGAAGAAAAAGCCCAGGCAGAGAAAAATCTCCAGAACGATCACCAGAAGCGAGAAGGGCATCCAGATCCAATCTATAGAACCGAGATATTTGTAGAAGTCGACGAAAAGATGATTGGCCGCCCAGCCGGTTCCCACGGCATACTTGAAGCTCAAGCCCGAAAGATGCGTCGGGCTCGTGAGCCTTCCAAGAACGGCAAATCCATAGCAGCCTGCCACTGCGAGCTGGATGATCCGGCGTGTGGCGGACCGGCTTTTCTCGTGGTGAAAACAGAGAGCGACCATATAAATGAAGATCATTACGACGAAGTGGCACATGAAGGCCACCCGCTCGACGCTGCAGTAGTAAGCGAGAACCAGGGTCGGCAGAAGCACGAAGATCTTTTTCTTGCCGCCCAGGCAGAGCCAGAGACAGGAGGCGGCAGTGAGGATGAAGATGAAAGCGTTGAAAGGGGCCGGTGGCAGGGGCGGTGCCAGGAAGGTGTCGCCGAAGCGCCAGGCAGGCACTATATATGGTCCCCCCACTCCCCGGGACCAGGTCCAGACCAGGAGCAGGCTCGGCAGGCAGCAGAGAGCTGTCAGCCTCCGGATAAGCCCCACCCTGCCCTCGCCGAGATAGAGCCAGTCGCCGAAAGAAAAACCTGATGTATCGGTTTCAGCTTCCTTCATGCGCCGCTCTTGCGATCATCTCTTTATTGGTCAGGGTGATCGGTTGTTTGAATGGGCGTTTGAGAGAGTCTATGTCCGAGCCCACCAGATCGATCATGGCCGGGTCGGTATTGCCGATAACTTTTCCGGCCAGGATGAAATAGGCGAGCTCGTCTGGATTGATGGAGGTGATTCGCGTGCAGGTGGCGTCCAGGGCAGCCAGGTCGCAGCCCATGGCCAGGAAGCCGGTATCGATGGGGGTGCCATTTATCGGACCGTCGCCTTCCATGGCGACCACGGCGTCCACTACGGCGAACGCCGGCTTGATGATGCGCACCAGGTCGATGATGGACCTGGGAATTCCCTTGAAATGAAGGAGATTTTTCGGCCAGCCATACTTGCGACCGGGCACCGTTCCGAAAAGATTCTTCATGGAGCAGGTCACGCCTACCCAGTGATGAGTCTTGAGCTTGGGAAGACTGACCACGACATCAGCCCTGGTGATGGTGGCAGGCAGGTAGAAATGCTCCAGTGAAGTGAAGCCGTGGGGGTTAGGAACCTTGTCGAGATCGTCGAGATTGAGGTCGACGAAGGGGACATCCATCTCATCGAGGACGTCCTGTATTCCCATCACTTGCAAGAGAAATTCGGTGTCCCGCATATGACCCGGTCCTTCGGCCACGGTGACGCTGGCGGCGCCACGATCCCGGACGAACTTGATCACTGCTTTCACCACTGCCGGGTTGGTGTGGACCGGCATGTCTTTGCGGTATTCCACCATGTTCGGCTTGAGGACGACGTTTTTGCCTTTCAGATCCGGCACTCCGACTCTGTCTGCGTATTGATGCAGCAGACCTGTCATATCTTCCTGATAGGAAGGGCAGGGAATCAGGGCCACAGTCGAGCGTCCCTGGTGCCGATCCCTGGCCTGCTCGGCGCTCACTTTGGGGACCTTTACAAGGTCCTCGTTCTTGGCTGCCTTTGTGCATCCGGCAAGGCTTGTAGATGCTGCAGCGGCTTTCAGGAAGTCACGTCGTTTCATGGCTACTACTCATCTTAAGCGGATTCTCCCCGGATAGGGCGACGAGGACGAGACCGTTGACCATATTGTTGACCGAGAAGCTGCCGTCATCTTTCTGCCTGGCTAGAAGGTAAGAGAGCTCCTTTTCCCGGGGCTTGCCATAGACATCAAGAGCGAGGCAGGAAAGGGCCAGGGAAAGGGGCGAGGAATCTTCATCCTCAAAAGATTGGAGCACTTCTATCGCCTTGACGACCTTGGGGTTGTCCGGGATCTCTTGCAGGGCCAGCAGGGCTTCGGCGGTGGTGAGACGGTAGGGCGGGAGCTCGGCGCCAAGGCTTATATGGTTGCCGTGATTCCATCCTCCCTGGACACACGCGTTCTCCAGCAAGAATTGATTGGCGAACTGCACAACCTTTATATAAAGATCGGCTCGAGGCAGACCCGGAATCTTCAATGCCATCAAATG
>JAGQHH010000087.1 GCA_020431945.1 Cyanobacteria bacterium HKST-UBA02
CCTGGCGAGCTCCTGACGGCGCCCGGCGATGTTCTGATAAAAGGTGCTGCTGCCGTAGCGCTCGCTGGCCCCCACACAAGCCAGAGCCCTGGTCAGGGCTTTCAAATTGAGAGCCGGGTTGCCGGCAAGACCGATGTCTACGGGAAAAGCTCTCATAGGCAGGTTCGAGCAGAGGGGGTCCACCCCAATCTGAATAATCGTCGGTGGCTTCTTCACCCCGGACAATGCCGGAATATAAGGCACATGAGTCTCGACTGCGAGAATGACGTCGGCATCCTCCACCAGGGGAGACGGCTCGAAGCCCTGATGCATCTCATTCTCAGTGGGGAAATTGAAGAAATTGCGCTTACCATGCTCCACTACCGGTATGGCGTATCTCTGCGCCAGAAGCACCAGAGCCTCGGGACCGCCGGGATAGCGACCGAGCTCGGCAGTGACTATGAGAGGTCGCTTCGCCGACGCCAGGACCTCGGCGGCACGTGCCACCGCTTCTGGTGCGGCAGCGCTCATAAAGGTCGGATTCTGCCTGGCGGCGGAGCTTGTCTCGGACCCTGCCGGCCAGGGCATAGAAAGCGGCTCCTTGGGCAGAGTCAGATAGACAGGACCGCCGGGGTCGGATTGGGCGATAGCCAGCGCTCTGTCCACCACGACATCGAGATCGTGGGGACCTTTGAGCTGATAGTCCCACTTGGTGAACTCTCTGAAATAAGAAGCCTGGTCGAAGGTATCCTGTCCCCATTGAACGAAATTGGTCCGGCACCCTTCTATATCACCGTCATACCAGGGTGTGTTGCCTGCCAGCACCAGAACCGGGATTCTCGAGCGGCTGGCATTGATGATCCCCAGACCCATATTGGCAGTGCCCACGTTGACATGGGCCATGACTGCCTGGGGGCGACCGGAGAGGAGAAAATAGCCGTGCGCCATGGCGATGGCTGTATTCTCATGTGGCGCCACCACCGGTGCCAGACTGAAGCCTTCTCTGTCTTTGTTGAACGCGAAAGCGTCGATGATCGGAGTGAAGTCAGTGCCTGAATTGGAGAAGAAATAATCCACCCCTCTTCGATCCAGGAGACCCAGAAGCGCGTGGGCCACCGTCTCGCCTTCCACCGGCACGGTGGCATCGACCTCCCTGAAGGACCGGGTAAGACCGTTTCCCCGCCCGCGGCGGAGATTGATCGACAGATAACGATTGAATTCTTGGCTGTGATCGAGATTGGAAAAATGCCCGGCACCGGCAATCTCCACCAGCCGGCTTGTGCTCGTCTTTGCGAAGATTTCGGTGAGCAGCGGATCGCTGGGAGTCACCCTGTCTTCGCTTCCACCGATAAGAGTGAGAGGGACATCGATGAGGGGCAGGAGATCGCGCATATCCACTGAAAACATCGACCGCCAGGAGGAAAGAAAGACCTCTTTGTCCTTGCCGCCCTCTACCTTTACTGCAGCCTCTACCACCGGACCTGAAAAATCGGGGGCGAAAAGACCGGGGATGAGCTCGGCGGCGGATTCAGCCATGGTCTTGCCTTTCAGCTGATCTTCGATAAAGGCGATTCGGGCGGCGGCATCATTCACATGAGCCCAGGTGTTGGCGATTGTCAGGGACTGAATCAGATCCGGTCTCTTCCCGAAACAAGCCAGAGCCACCACGCCTCCCATGGAAAGCCCCACCAGGTGGGCTTTTTTGAACTGAAGACGATCAATCATCTCGATGGCATCAGCGGCGAAGTTGTCGATAGTGCAGGAAGAATCCGGAGCCTCGCCCTCAGGCATAGACGACCGACCGTGACCCCTCATGTCGAAGGAAACGCAATTATAGCTTCGAGAGAACCGTTCCATCTGTGGAGCAAAAGAGCTGTGATCGCCTCCCACTGCGTGCAGGAAGAGAATCAGCTCGTTTCCGTCGCCCTGGCGCCGGTAGAAGATCTCAGCCCCGGAGGAGAGCTCCATCATTTCTTCTACTTGAATCGACTTGCCTTTGAGAATCGAAGTCATCGCCACCTTCCATCAGTGAACCCGGGCGATCACAGCCAGGGTACCGCCACCCAGGGGACCGTGATGCTCGGATCGGGTGCTTATATAGACGGCGGTATCGCCGGTGACGCTGGCCAGGACGGATCCAAGAACACAGCGTGAATATCTCGTGTCCGAAATATCGTCGTCGGTGAGCATGGTGTGCCGTTTGCCGCGCACGGTCCCCCGGGGATCGGCTTCGGATTTGGCAAAAATGCCCACGAGCTTTTCTGTTTGCGCTGGCTCGAGACTGCCGGCAGCAGGCAATCCCAGACTGCCGAGAACGGCGCGGACGCCGTCGGCATCGAGCATATCCGCAAGCACGCCGCCGCCGATGACCAGATCGCCTTCCCAGTATGGGCTGTTTCCCATCACCATGATCTCGGTGCGAGTAAGACCGGGCTTGGCGGAGCATGAAGCAGTAGAGGAATAGAGGCTCCAGTCCGAGCAGATCGAGTCATCATCAAGAGCAGCCGGATCTACTTCGCCCAGAGCTACTGCGGCGCCGAGAGCGGATGCCCCCCGGGAGTAGACCATATCCGAGCGAAGCGGTCTGCCGGCTCTGCGCGCCGCCTCCTGCTCTTCGAAAGTGAATGCCGGGATGGCGCCCTTCATCTGGACGAAATGAACGTCCTCAGGCTCCATACGAGCCTCCTGGACGATCTCTCTGATCACCCTGGCAGTCTCCTCCACCTGCTCTCGACGGCCGATCTCGGAGGCTTCGAACTGCCGGGTGAAGCCTGTACCGAGGGCAAGGCGTTTCTCAGGGCGCTTTTCAGATAGGATCTTTCCGGAACGTCCGAAAACCACTATATGAGGACTGACCACGCCCTCGCAACCGCCCGAGAGCGAGAAAATGATCCGGTCGGTGACAGCCTCGCGACTGGATTTGAGCCGGGAAGCAAAGAAGTCCTCGAAAGCAAGCATGGCCAGATCACGGGTGAAATCATTACGACCACCGTTTCCTTCGGTCTTTCCGATGATGCAGGCTACTTCATCCGCCGCCAGCTTTCCCGAATCTATTAACGCCGCGAGCCCGGTCAGATCCGCCGGACCGGACGTCGGCAGCTTGAAAGCTTTGACCTGCATCTAGACGTTGACCCTCAAGATCTTGCCGGTATGCTTCTTGATGTCGATCTTGTAGACATCGCCTTTGTCCATCTCCACCGGGTCTTTCATACTGGCCAGCGCTTCTACAACTTCCGGCGAATTGGCGGTGAGAACCGTCACCGGCTCTTTCACGCAGAGAGGGAAATCATGCCAGGTGCCCTTGTGGATCATGATCCCGTGTCCGGGCGGCATGACGAAGCATTTGACCTCATCGAGATTGGGAATCTCCTCGCCCTTTTCATGATTGGGTTTGCCCAGCACCATGGCAAAAGGTTGATCGCCGAGACCGACAAAAAGCTGGGTCATATTCATATGCCGCTCGAGCCAGATGACATCGGGGCTGCGCTTGCTGATCCTGGCGGTTCTGATGACCGCCGAGCCGGTGCACTCGAAAGGAAGATTGTGCCCTTCCTGGACCGAGCCTTTGTAAAACGGGATGGATAGCCCATCATTGGGGACATCGGTGCCGATGAAAAGTCCGTACTCTCTGGTGTTTTCCCGGGTAGCCTCGATCACCGGTACTTCGATGATATTCAGGGTGTTGGTCATCAACCTGTTCTCCGTGTCTGTCTAAATAATCAACTTGACTGAAGATTGTCTCATTTAATCGCTTATTTTGATCACCCGGACAAACGGCGGTTGTCAACCGCTCGTTTCCAGTGCCGCCGCGATGGAGTCTCCATAGGGCGGGCGCAAGATGCCAGCTTCGCAGATTATCCCTGCGATCAATTCAGCCGGAGTGACATCGAAAGCAGGATTGAGAGCCTGCGCCCCGGCAACGGTGTTGGGATGGCCGTCGAAACTGGTCACCTCGCTCGGGTTGCGATGCTCGATCGGAATCTCCTCACCACCAGGCAGATTGCGATCGAAAGTGGAAAGAGGCGCGGCGATATAGAAAGGAATCTTGTGATGGGAAGCCAGGACAGCCAGGCTATAGGTGCCTATTTTGTTGGCCGAATCGCCATTTCTGGCGATCCGGTCGGCTCCGGTGATCACCAGATCCACCTCCCCGGACTTCATCAGGTGTCCGGCCATCGAATCGCAAATCAGCGTACAGGGTATGCCGTCTCGAGTGAGCTCATACATGGTGAGACGGGCACCCTGATTGCGGGGTCTGGTCTCATCCACCAGGACCCGGGGATTGCGGCCGTCGAAGTGGGCCGAGCGTATCACACCGAGGGCGGTGCCCCAGCCACAGGTGGCAAGGGAGCCGGCATTGCAATGAGTAATCACTCTGGCGCCCTGACCGACGACTTCTTTGCCATACTCTGAAAGCCGCCGGTTGATCTCGATATGCTCGGCAAGAGTCATCTCGGACAGCTCGACCAGGGCCCCGGCGATTTCTTCGGGGGTTCGTCCGGCTTCGGCTGATAGCCTGGCAGCAAGCTCGAATACTCGATCGGTCTCCCACATCAGATTGACTGCGGTGGGTCGTGTTTCCTGGATTGTTTTGCGGGCCTGATCGAGCTTTTCGATAAAAGCTTCGAGAGAAGCGCCTTCTTCAGCCAGGCTGCGAGCCCGGAGCGAAAGCCCGAAAGAGGCGGCGACGCCTATGGAAGGCGCCCCACGAACAACCATGTCGACAATCGCCCGGCACATAGTGTCGAAGTCAGTAGCATCGACCAGTTCTTCCTTTTCCGGAAGGGACCTCTGATCGATCAGGAGGAGCCGCCCATCCCCGGTGAAAATCACCGGCATGGCACCAATATCAAGACCTATATCAAGGTCGGTCCCCTGGTCAACTTCCTGTCTCATAGGAGCATTAGTATACTGTACGAAAACGAGAACATCCCTGCTGTGCGGCTATTTGCATGGAAAGCTCCCCTTCCCTTCCGGAACGTTATCAAATTCTATCCGTGCTCGGCACAGGCGGCATGGGAAAAGTCCTCAAAGTCAGGGACCGGAGCCTGGACAAGATCCTGGCGGTGAAAGTGATGAGCGTCGAGCTGGGAGGTGACAAGAAAGGAGCCGGCCAGCTAGAGCGTTTCCAGCAAGAAGCCAGAGCCGCCGGCCGTTTGAAGCACGAGAATCTTGTCTCGGTTATGGATTTCGGAATCACCGAAGAGAATTTTCCTTACCTGGTCATGGAATTCATCGAGGGTCCCACCCTCAAAGAATTGATCGCCTCTTCAAACGGCCGACTCGCTATGGACGAAGCCCTGGACTATCTGCGCCAGATCGCCTCGGGTATGGTATCCGCTCACGCACAGGGCGTGGTGCACCGGGATCTGAAGTCGGTCAATATAATAGTGACTCAGGGACGCGTGAAAATCATCGACTTCGGTATAGCCCGATTGCTCGATCAACCAGGCCAGGTCCTGACCAGGACCAATGCTCTTCTGGGCAGCCCTCTTTATATGAGCCCCGAGCAGATTCGTGGCGAGCGCGCTGACGAACGCTCGGACATCTATTCTTTCGGCTGCCTGATCCATGAATGTCTTACAGGCAGACCGCCTTTCAGAGGCGCTACGGCTCTCGAGACCATGACCATGCACGAGAAGAAGCCGCCCCCTTCCCTCGGCGATTCTTTCGGACCGGCTATCGAAGCTCTGGCGAAAAGGTGCCTGGCCAAATCCCCCGGCGATCGCTACCAGACCATGCAGGCGGTCCTCGAGGATATCGAGAAGGCCGAACAGCAGAGCATTACCGGTGATACCACTGTCACTCCGGCCGCCGGGGAAACTCCGGCCAGGGCCACCTCCGGTTTCCGCTATTTATTGCCGGTAATGGCTGCAGCCGCGGCAACGCTGGGAACGGTGTATTTTCTGGCAGGCAGGAGCAGAGCTCCGGAGATTCCCACAGCAAGGAAGCCGGAGCAGAATGTCCATAAAGCATTCGATACCTTCGAAAAGGATATCGCCGTGAAAAACCCGGGGCTGGCCACCGGCAAAGTATCCAACGAGACCCGCCAGGGACTGCGCTTTGAACTTGGACACGGGGTACCCAGGGATCTGTCGAAAGCCAGGCAATACTATGAGAAAGGCGCCAGAGCAGGCGATCCCAGAGCGATGTGTTGCCTCGGGCACCTCTACAGGCTGGGTCTCGGCTGTGAAAAAAATCTCGAGCTGGCTTTCAAATACTACGAGCAAGCAGCCGAAATAGGTCTGCCCGATGCCATGTGCGCCGCCGCAACCATGCTTGCAAACGGCGAGGGCACACCGGAAGATCCGAAAAGGGCCCGCAAATTGCTCGAGGAGGCCGCAGCGAGAGGCCATACGGAATCCATGTACAGGCTGGTTCTTCTGCTCGAAAGAGAGCCTGAAGATGGAAATATCGAAAAAGCCAATCGACTTATCGAAAAGGCAGCAGCGAAAGACAACCTGCATGCCATCAATCACCTGGGTCTCTCCTGTCTGAGCGGCTTTCACAGACAGAAAGATCCGCAAAAGGCCAGAGCCCTCTTCGAACGGGGAGCGGAGCTCGGCTCAGCACCGGCAGCTACCAATCTGGGTGCCCTCTATATGGAAGGTAAAGTGGTGGCAAAAGACGAGGAAAGGGGCTTCCAGCTCTACAAGAGAGCCGCTGATGCTGGATTTCCGAAGGGGCAGGCTTATGCCGGAGTTTGCCTGGTCAACGGAAAAGGCACCGAAAGCCGTCCTAAGGAAGGTATAGAGCTTCTTAAAAAAGCAGTCGCGAAAAAGGACGCCCACGGTCAGTATTACCTTGGTCTTTACTACTATTACGGCAAAGGCGTGATCCGAGACAGACAGAAAGGTCTTGCTCTTCTCGAGCAGGCAGCCAGACGAGGCAATACCAGGGCACGTGAGAAGCTCGCACAAATCGAGGAATGGGACAGAGCAAAAATGAAAAAGGGCGGCTGAATAGCCGCCCTTCAACGATTTTCTGCCTGGCTGCGATGCCTTAACGACCTCTGAGGAACTCAGGGATATCGAGGATGTCGCTGGCAATCTTCTTCATCTCGTCGCTGCTCTCTGTCGAAGACTGAGGAGCGGCAGGCTCGCTGGTCACCGCCGGCGCAATCGAGACTGACTGGAGCTGGGCGGCATACTGACCGGAAGCCTGGCTTCTGGGAGTCTCGGTACGAGCGGCCGGTCTGGCGGCCTGGACAGCCATGTCGAAGCCGGTAGCGATGACGGTGATCAGGACTTCGCCATGGAGCCTGTCGTCGAGAACCGCACCGAATATGATGTTGGCTTCTTCCGACACCGATTGATAGATGACATTGGCCGATTCCTGGACTTCGTGCAGGGTGAGGTCCGGTCCGCCGGTGACACTGAAGATAACTCCGGAGGCTCCGTCGATGGTGCTCTCCAGCAACGGGCTGTTGATGGCGTTGCGAGCGGCTTCCACTGCACGCCCTTCGCCGGAAGCGCGACCGACACCCATGAGGGCGGAGCCGGCTGTCTGCATAACGGCTTTGACATCGGCGAAGTCGACGTTGAT
>JAGQHH010000791.1 GCA_020431945.1 Cyanobacteria bacterium HKST-UBA02
CGTCCTGTTCGCTCTGGCGCTTCTTGCCTGCTCTTAGCCCTAATCGCCTCGGTTGGCGGCTCTTACAACCACTACCTGCCGCTTATTCTGCGTAATGACCCGGCCGTCACGCTCACATCGACACCAATCCGATGATCCGTCGTGGGACCACAGACTTTTTACTTCCCATCCTACCAACTAGCCCCCGGCGCAAGTGTATACTTGTCCACAGCGGTCCAGACGCGCTCCACCAACAAGTGGTAACAATCTCTTCTGGACCAGTTCCTACATCTGGAAAAACAGCAATGACCAAGCTCAGCTCATTGATCCTTCCGGCGCCGTTGTCGCGCAGAGATCCTGCTGATCACCTGATTCTGTCAGTATCCTTGAAGGAGTAACCATGACTGTTTTCCCAGAAGATGCTAGACCAAATTTCGTCATAGCGTCGTTACATGAAATGTGGTTCCTCGCGAACTATGCAGTCAACTATCGTAAAGAAGACAAAAACATATGGGGGCCTACTCCAGGAAATGGAATTCTTGGGATCGGGGCAGCGATTCTTTTGTTCTCGATAATTGACACCATGGGCTCTATGTTTCGAGGCAACAAGGAGTTCAGCATCCCCATCGATAGGCGCAACGTACCAATTACAAAAACCTCCCAACATTTCTATATACTAAACAGCAGATATTTCGGGTTAGGACTGAGCAAAGTCGACCTCGACAAAATCTATCAGAGCATTAGAAGCCCTCTGGTACATAATTCAATCATTCCTGCAGGAGTGCTACTGGATCCTGGAGAAGATGAACGCCTACCATTCAACATAAGCATAACGACGGCCAATCAGAAGCTCTACATCGTCAACGTTATTCCGCTCTTCCATCTCACGAGCTCGGCTCTGTCAGCATTTCAAAACGACTTTAAGAATGGCGTCATTGATCTTGAGAAATCAATAGCGTATCAAGAAATCATGAGGAAAGATGTTCCAACGCTGTTCATGGCTCACGAAGATGGCACACTGCGCGTTGAGATAAAAGAGTGGATTCTCAAATGATTCAATATTCAGTAACCTTCGTGCCTTCCTTGCGTCTTGAACCACGGCAAGAGCCTCGAAAAGATACCATGGCACCATCCCTGTGGTCGCAGGTATGAACCTTTATCACCAGGGTTCGGGTCCACAAGATCAGAGATTCAAGTTCTCTCATCCTGTCAGCAACCAACGCCTTCACGAGAGGCACGTGCTGTATTGTCATTGACCAACAGCAAAAGGGTCAAGTTACATGAATGAAGCCGCATACACAGTCATCATGCTGGTCTGCCTGCTGTCGCCGGCAGTGCTCTTTGCCATCCTCGCCCTGGCGGCCCTGGTTGCCTGGCGGCGCGCTCGCTCCCATGCCGCTCGCCTCACTGCCGAGGCCCAGTCGCTCAACGAGCAAGTTATCCAGTACCAGCGTCAACTCGGACTGCCTGGTGACCAGGAAGACCCATCACAATCAATCTCATCTACTCCATGCTGACAATGATGCGCCCTGTCAGCGGCAACTCTGACTATCTCACTTTTGCACCGGAGGTTCCCATGGGCAATCAATCGATTCTCTCGCTGATCCTGAAAGTCGTCGCGCTGGCAATGGGCGTTGCCGTCGTCGTTCTCGGCATCCTGGGCACCGCCACGCCAACCACGCTCATAACCCTGCTCGGCATCGGTCTTTTCTGCCTGGCTTTGTGGGCTCTACAGAAGGACGAAGGAAGGTAGACCATGGATACTTACGACTGGTCCCAGTTCCACGTACGCATGTACTACCTTGCACCGCTGGAGCAGGTGTTCCGCTACTTTTCGACTGCCGAGGGTCTCGAATCGTTCTTTATCTACAAGGCAGTTCACACAGCACCCGGCGGCGCCACTCGTCAACCGGCTGAGCAGGTCCAGACCGGTGACAGCTACCACTGGACCTACGTCCACTACTTCGCACACGGCGGTGAGTACTTGCTGGTGAAACCCAACAAGCTGGTGCGCTTCACGTTTGGCACGATGACCGTAGACATCAGCTTCCGTGACGTGGATGGCGCCACGGAAGTCGATCTCCACCAGAC
>JAGQHH010000088.1 GCA_020431945.1 Cyanobacteria bacterium HKST-UBA02
ACCGCCCAGGTCTGGGTTGACCGGGCCCAGCACCAGATCAACGACTCCCTGAAGCAATTCGGTCTCGCCCTCGCTCATGCTCTGGCCCGGGGCGGCGCCGAAGCCATCACCAATACAGGCAACCTCGAGGGACTGCGTTATTACATCCTCGCCGAGATGGGTCATACCCCCGCCATCGCTTACGTAGTCTTTTGCGACAGGAACGGTAAAGTCCTGCTCAATCCAAAGGCCGGCAAGGATATGGAGAATATCTATCCGATCTTCAACCAGCCCCTGGACAATTACACGGTTCCGGGTATGCACAAGAGCCCGCCCGGATACCGGGACATAACCAATATCGCAGTGCTCATGCGCCGCAATAATCAGGACCTGGGCATCTGCTGGGTCGGCCTGAAAAACGACTCCTTCACAATCCTCGGTACCCAGAAAGAGACCCGTTACTTCCTGCTCTCCATCTTCGGACTGGTGGGACTTCTCGGCGCCGTGGGTCTGTGGGTCAACTATGCCCTGATCAACCGTCCTCTCAAAGCGCTTTCCCAGGGCGCCAGCGAGATCGCCGCCGGGCGCTTCGGCTATCAGATTTCGGCTTCCCGGGCAGGCAACGAGATCGACGAGCTGGTCAGCGCCTTCAACTATATGTCCTCACGCCTGAAACTCTATGACAAGCACAATGTCGACAATCTCATGGCGGAGCGCAACCGCTATATATCGGAACGCAACAAGCTCGAGCTGGTCCTCATGTCCATCGCCGACGGCGTCGTGGTCTGCGACCGCGATAACAAGGTCCAGATCGTCAATCGGGCCGCCACCGAGCTCTTCGACAAGGAAGCACAGGACATGCTGGGCAAGCCCCTGGTCTTCTGCACAGAAGGTCCCGACGCTCCCATGATCTGCCAGGTTATCCAGGCTTTCACCGATTCCCTGTCTCCCGGCTCGGTGGGTCCCATCGTCCAGCAGGTCAATCTCGGCGAGAAAGTCGTCCGCCTTCACTCGGCGCCCATCTTGCTAAACAAGGACTTCCTGGGCTCGGTAATGATCATGCACGACATCACCAAGCAAGCCGAGCTCGAGCGCATGAAGAACGAGTTCATGAGCAATGTCAGCCACGAGCTGCGCACCCCCATTACTTCGATCAAGAGCTATGTGGACACCCTCTGCAACCATGGCGAGAAGCTCGAAGCAGATATCTATAAGGAGTTTCTCCAGATCATCGACAACGAGGCGGACCGCCTCATGTATCTGGTGAGCGATGTGCTGCAGCTCAGCCGCCTGGAAGAAGCCGACCGCGACCTCGAGACCGCCGCCATGGACATCAGACGTGCCTGCGATGCTGCCATTCGCGCCGTCAATATGATGGCCAGGGACAGGGGAATCGACCTGGTATTCGAGCCCGGCAACGCCGAAGGCGAAAACGTCACCCTGGTAGATATCAACCAGGAGTCTATTGAGCGAGTAATCATCAACCTGCTCACCAACGCCATCAAATACACACCATCAGGGGGAACGATCACCGTAAAAGTGGAAGATCTCGTCGAGACCGGCGAGCTGGCGGTCCACGTCCAGGACACCGGCATAGGCATCCCCGAGGACTGCCTGGAGAACATCTTCGACCGCTTCTTCCGTGTCGAGAAGAAAGTCCATACGATCAAAGGAACCGGACTGGGGCTGACAATCGTCAAACGAATCATCGAAAAACATGGCGGGCGCCTGGGAGTAGAGTCCTCCATCGGCCAGGGATCGACTTTCAGCTTCTATCTGAAAGCATCGGCCCTCACTGAAAGCGATCCTGAATCAGGCATCCCGGAATTCGACCGCACCGATGGCGTTTCGATTTCAGACATCAGATAAATTTCAATCAAGCTTAGCCTTCTCGAGGAAAACAGAGAAGATTCCTGCCCCGAGAGAGTTTCGAGGATCGAGACCGGACTTCGCACGATTAATGTAAACGACTGGCTATAGTTGACGCATATCCTCTCGCTATGCGACGCGGGGGCGATCCGGCGAACGAATTAGCAAGACATTAGCAACTTATCCACTTTACAGTCAGGTTTCCAAGCTGAGCCCGTGTTATTATCTTTCCGTTGACAAGGTCTGAGAGACCGTTAATATCGCGCAGAACAGGAGAGGAGGTGGCGATTGGCTCGGGCCATTTATCCAGGGTCATTTGACCCTATGACGTTTGGCCATTTAGACATTCTCCAGAGGGCAAGCAAGCTCTTCGACGAAGTAATCATGGCTGTCGTAGCCAATCCCGGCAAAGCACCGCTTTTACCGATTGAGGTACGAACCAGATTGATCGAAGAGACGACCCGAGAAATTAGCGGCGTCAAAGTCGGATTCTTCCAGGGACTGACCGTAGACTATGCAAAACAAAACGACATTGCTTGCCTAATAAGAGGTCTTAGAGCTATCTCAGATTTCGAGGCAGAGCTGGGAATGGCTCAGACCAACAAACAGCTCTTTCCTGAATTAGAAACTATCTTTCTTATGACAAAAGCCGAGTATTCTTTTATAAGTTCATCGACCGTCAAAGAAATCGTCCGCCTGGGCGGTGATGTTTCTCAGTTCGTCCCGCGACCCGTAAACGAGTACTTGAAGAAGCACTTCAGTAGAGGCACCACAGAATGACCACACTTACTGCACCGACTGCAACTGTGACCAATACTTACAAGCAGACATCCATCTACAAGCATATGGATTTGCTCGAGCATCTCATCGACGATGCAGCGGGAATCTATAAGTTCAAATTGATCAATGCCGACGACTTTCTCGATATCCTCGACAAAGCCCGTGCCCGGCTCCCCGAAGAGCTGAGCGAAGCCGCCGAGGTTCTCAACCAGCGCGACCAGATTCTGGCTGAATCCCAGAGACGCTCCGAGCAGATCGTCGCTCAGGCCCGCAGACAGGCGGAGCAGATGCTTCACGAATCCGAGCTCCTCAAAGCCGTGCAAGCCGAAGTCGAGCGAATCCGCAAGCAAGTAGTCACCGAGATCGAGCAGATGCGCCGTGAAGCCCTGGCGGAAGCCGAGCGGATCCGCATGGAAGCCGACGAAGATGCCACCCGCATCAAGGACGGCGCCGACCACTATGCCGAGAACGTTCTCACCAGAATGGAAAAAGACCTGGTGGAAATCGGCCAGCATGTCCAGGAATCGCAGAGCATCATCCGTAATGGTCAGAAGCTCATCGGCCAGGCCAAGCGAGTGCCCAACCTGCAAGCCGCACCCGGGCAACCGCAGCCGCAGCCCCATATGCCGGCGCATCTTTCGAGCCCGCTCCTTTCTCCTCGCAGCGAGTAGAGAAGAAGGCAACCGGATATCAATAAGGCGGCTCCCCGGAGCCGCTTTTCTTTTCTAGTTCTTGAATCTAGTTTTTGAAACGGTCGTGGACGACTTTCGAGATATCGCGCACCAGCTCATTGGCCCGGCGATCGTTACGCTTGCGCTCCACCTGCACGGCAATGGCATAGCGCCTGCCGGACCCGGTGGTGACAATACCGGCATCACCAATCATGATACCAAGGGTGCCAGTCTTGTGAATGATGCTGTCGTCCTCGTCTAGCCCCCGGGGCAAAAGCGATCGGTTCTTGCACTTGGCCATGACCTCATACATGAACTCCCGGCTCTTCTGGCTGATCAACTCGCCGTGGTCCACGCGCCCGAGCAAGTAGACCAGATCGTAGGGCGACGCCGTATTGGTACCTTCGATATCCACTAGATAGTTGTTGATTCTGGTGTTCTTCAGACCCCAGCGGTGGAGATTCTTGTTCACCGCATCCTTGCCACCCAGATAGTCGATGATCATATTGGTGGCAGTATTGTCCGACACCACCATCATCAACTCGGCGACTCGTTTGGCAGTAAGCTTCGTGCCGGGCTTCCGCCATTGCAGGAAGCCCGAGCCGCTGGTGATTTCCTCTTCTTTGATCTCCAGCTCTTCATCGAGACTGCACTCGCCTTTATCGCAGGCAGAGAGGAAACTCACCATTACAGGGATCTTGATCATGCTGGCGGCAGAGTAAGGCTGCTTGCCGTTCATATTCACATACTTGCCGCTCTCGAGCTCGATGGCAAAAACACCGGGATGGGTAGTATTTACTTTATTGAGCCCCTGGAGAGCTTTCGAGACTTCAGAAAGCTCCTGAGAGAGCTCGAAAGGGGGGGCCAGGGTCACCTGCCTGGCATTGCCGGCGGTGAAATCCTTGCCCGCGATGATCTGGTGCAACCAGGGCAAGCTCACAGCCAGGGCACCGGCCAGGATGGCATACTTGATCAACCTCTGACCGGGAGGGAGACGCCGGCGTCGCTTCTTTCCCCGGGGGCGCTTCGCGGCTTTCGGAGGACGAGCTGCAACCGGCACCGGTGCGGCTTCTCTTTCCAGGACTTGAACGGATTCCGAGTTGTTGCCGTCTATATACAAGAGATTACTTTGTTGATGGACAGCTTTATTTTACAGAATGCCTCGGCACAAATAAATAGAGAAGCAGAAAAACGAGAGTACAGAAACTCACAAGATACTTGATCTCCGGGCTGATGTCCGTACGCGGCGAGACGAAGCCCTCGAGGCAGCCGGCCACCAGCAGGATAGGCACCGTACCGGCAAAGAGCCCGGCAGCGGTGCGAGATCCAAGGCGAAAGGCGTCGGACCGCCTGTACTGTCCGGGGAAGAGCAGAGACTTGCCCATGACCAGTCCGGCGGCACCGCTTATGAAAATAGCGGTGAGCTCCAGAACACCATGGGCAGCAATGAACGAGAGAAGCTTGCTAGCCATGCCGTTCACATAGCACACACCGAATGTAGTGCCGATCGAGAGACCGTTGACAAAAAGCACATAGACGGTGCCGAGTCCGAAAAAGATACCCAGCACGAAGGCCATGATCGAGACCTTGATATTGTTGGTGGCAATCAAACTGAATACAACCGGGCTCTGCTGATCCATACCGTCCGTCCACATCTGCTTCTTCTCGATGATCGGCCAGAGATGCTCGGGCACCAGGGGCTGTCCCTTGGCGATCTCGAGCTGGGCGAAATTGAGATCTTTGACCGTCATTGCGTAGCCGCCGGCCATAGGGATGGCGAAAAGCAGAAAGGAGAGCCCCAGATAGAGGATATTCTCCTGGAGCATGGTGGGAAAGCCGGTCCATAGAAAGCCGAAAATGTCACGCCAGCGGCTGCGGTCCGTCTGATACACTTGGTTGTGGGCACGGACGACAAGGTTGTTCAGATAGGTCTGGACCTCGCTGGAAAGCTTTAGAGCTCGAGCCCGGGACAGGTCGCCGGAGGTGCTTCGATAGAGCCTACCGAGTTCCTGCAACTGCTGCCGGTCAAGACCCGCTACACCTTCCCTGTCCGTAAGAGTTAACAGCTCATCGAGCTTCTCCCAGGCACCTCTTCTCGATTTAAGCCAGCGCTCGACATTCATCCGAAAAAGCCAATACCAATGCAGACTCCCGACTACTCGATTTCTACCCCGGAAAACGTCGACCTACACCTGGAGCTGGCGGGCATCGGCAACCGGATACTTGCCAACCTCATCGATTTTGCGATATCCAGCCTCTTTCTCACCACCCTCTTCCTGTTCGGGGTGATCCTCTATGTGGCAGTCAGCTTCTCCGGAGCAGGTGATGCCACGAAAGACCTTATCAAAATGGTCCTCACCATGATCGGGATTTTCGTCTACTTCTTCGTGAGCTTCTGCTACCAGCTCGTCTTCGAAGGGATCTGGCAGGGTCAGACGCCGGGCAAGCGAGTCGCCCAGATCCGGGTGATCGAATCGAACGGTCAGCCGGTGGGCTGGGGGGCGGTTTTCATCCGCAACATGATCCGGGTTTTCGACACCTGGGCCTGTCTCATCGGTCTTCTATTCATGTTGATCAATAAGAGCGAGAAACGCCTGGGCGACCTGGCTGCCGGCACCCTGGTCATAAGAGAGCGCAAATCGGATCTCTCGGTCCAGGACATCAAGCTCATTACCGGCGCTCGGGAAGACAGCCTTCTGGATATAGGCCGGCTGAGCCCTCAAGAATATGACCTCCTGGCTCGCTTTCTGAAGCGCCGGGAAAAAATGGCCGAGTCGCACCGCCCTCTTGTTGCCAAGCGACTGGAAGACTATTACCGGTCCCGTCTCGGCGAGGAGCCGAACGGCAGCCAGGAGACCTCCTCAGAGGCGTTTCTCGAAACAGTCTTCGCTTCTTACCGCGCCAGAGCCTTCGAGTAAAACAGGGGTCTCTCAGCTGAATTTCTCCGCTGAATTGGCACCGCTAGCGGTATTGCTTTCCGGTTTTCTTCTCAGGACCCGCGTACCGACTCGAGGGCGGCTTCCCGCTCTTCGATGGGGACATATTTGAGGTCCATGGCGCCGGTATAGTCCGAGGTCGGACGAATCAGGCGGTTATTGGCGAGCTGCTCCAGGACATGGGCGCCCCAGCCGGACATACGCGAGAGCGCGAAGATCGGCGTGAACAGGTCGGTGGGAATGCCGAGCATGTAATAGACCGAAGCCGAGTAGAAGTCTACGTTGGCGTTCAGCCCCTTCTGGGACTTCATGAGCGCTTCGATCTTCACAGACATGTCGTACCACTTGGGCTCGCCGAGGCGCTTGCCCAGGGCTTCGGACATCTTCTTGAGGTGGAAAGCCCGGGGATCTTCGGTCTTGTAGACACGGTGACCGAAGCCCATGATCTTCCGGTGCTCCTCCAGGAGCTTCTGGATATGAGCTTCGACCTTGGCGGTCTCACCGATCTCGAGAAGCATCTTGATCACTTCCTGGTTGGCGCCGCCATGGAGCGGTCCTTTGAGGGTGCCGATGGCAGCGGTGATCGCCGAATGCATGTCGGTCTCGGTGCCGGCCGCTACCCGGGCGGCGAAAGTGGAGGCGTTGAAACCGTGCTCGGCATGAAGAATCAGAGCGATATCAAGGGATTTTACGCTCACTTCGTTGGGCTCTTCACCGGCATGCAGAAGATAGAGAAAGTCAGCGGCAGTGCTGTGCTCTTCCCGGGGC
This sequence comes from Cyanobacteria bacterium HKST-UBA02, assembly GCA_020431945.1. Next base: position 7,004 of record JAGQHH010000088.1, read on the forward strand.
TCCACTGTCGGCCGGCCATTGCGGATGCAATCCCAGTACGCAACGATGGTGGGAATCTGGGCGGTGAGCCTGGTTGCCTTGCGGATATTGGCTTCGCGACCGTTGTCGTCGGCGTCCGGGTCGTACATGGAGAGCATGGAGACCACGGTGCGGAGCACTTCCATGGGCACCGAATCTTTCGGAAACTCCTTCATCATCTTTATGACATCGGCAGGCAGAGCGCGATTGGCTCCCAGCTCTTTACAAAGGGTCTTGAGCTCATCCCTGGTGGGCAGCCTGCCGAACCAGAGCAGGTGAACCACTTCTTCGTAATTCGAATGCTCGGCTAATTCATGAATGTCGTAACCCTGGTAGATCAAGCGTCCTTCGGTGCCATTGACTTTGCAGATGGACGACTCAGCGGCGACAACGTTTTCTAACCCACCTTTACCCATTAGATGCTCCCGGATTTCGTTTGGACAAGTTACTGCCTTTTATACACTAAATGACAACTCGCATATGCAACTATAGCCTTATCTTCATTGTGTATAGATAGAGACGGCTCATTAAGATTTATCTGTTTGATAAGAGCCGACCTGCTTTCTATCCTGAACAAATGCAAACCATTCGGAAGCATGCTGCGTCACTCTCCCCCTCTCTCCGAGACGCCCTGTGCACTTCTACTGGAGGTACCGGTCTGACGGCTCTGGTGGCTCTCCTGGCTCTTGCCAGCCGGGGCATCCTGCCGGAACCTCTGGCCGGGACCGGCACCGGAGCGCTGCTGGAGAGCCTGGCACGGCTTTTCGGTAAGACGGAGCTGATCATGGACAGCACCGAGTTCGCCCGACTGACCCTGGTTTCCGGCATGGAGAGCCTGGTCGAGACGGTTCCCGGAAGCTTGCTCAGGGAACCGGAGAACCATTTGCCCGTCAGCCGTTTGAAATCTGCGTTAGAAGATCCTCTCTACACCGGCTGGGTCTACGAGAGCCTTATGGCAGGAAAGACGGACTACAGCCAGAAACGAGCCTCCCGGGAGCTCGATAATCTCGCTTCCATCACCCAGTGGTTCACGCCCTCTTGGATCTCAGAATTTCTCATCGGCGAGATCGCCGGGGCCGGCGGCAGCACCGGCACACTCCTCGATCCCGCCTGCGGAGCCGGACACATTCTGATTCCGGCCCTGGCAAGCCTGATCGCCGAGCAGACTCTCGAAGCCCTCCCGGACATCCTCGAAAATCGCCTCTTCGGGCTCGATATCGACGAGGGCATGATCGAGCTTAGCGGTCTCGCCATCTATCTTTTCTGCCGTGACCTGCCAGGCGGCAATGTTATGGCACCATTACCACTACCAAATCTCTATCGAGTAGACAGCCCCTATGGCAGTCTGGCTCTTGGTCTTGAAGGCGAAAAAGATCCCGTTCTGAGCGGTCGCTCCAGCAAGGCACGGACGCTGCCCCGCCGCTTCGACCGGATCGCCCTCAATCCACCTTATCTGAGCTATCGACTGATGCCGGAAGAGATGATTCGCTTTCTCAAAGCCAACTATCAGGGCAGCCACTATGACCTCTATACGGCATTTCTAGACCTGACCATACGAATACTCACCGATGGCGGAGCCGCCTCCATGATCTGCCAGCAGAGCTTTCTTTCCATCAGCCGTTATGAAAGCCTGAGAAAGCGCCTGCTCGCCGACTGCCGGTTGCAGACCGTAATCCAGCTCGGCGCCGGAAGCTTCGCCTCCCGGGGAGGCGAAAAGGTCAATAACGCCATCGTCACTTTCAAGCGCCGCTCCGGCTCGAACAAAGAAAAAGACGGAACAGTCCGGGTGCTGCGGCTGCTCAAATCGAGCGAGAAAGAAGAAGCGAAAGAGGCCGGCCTGGAAAGGATCCCTTTCGAAACCGTAGACGAGAAGCAGCTCGAGACAATAGCCGGAGCCATCACTGGTGCGCCAATCGCCCCTTTCTGTCCGGAATCAATCGCGAATCTTTTCGCCTCCCTGCCATCCCTGTCCGATAACGATATCGTCCTGACCAATGGACTTTTCACCTGTGACAACCGGCGTTTCCTGAAAGACTACCGGCAGGTCACAGAGGCGGAGCGTCATCTCTATGTTCCTTACGACAAGGGGGGAGGGAGTAAATGGTTTGCCACCACCTCCTTGATGCTGAGATGGGAAGACCAGGGCCGGGTCATTCGCCAGTTCAGGAAAAGCCGGGGGCAGTCAGAATCTTTGCCAGGGGAGAGCTTTTACTTCCAGGAAGGGATCACCTACTCCTATATCGGCACCCGGGGATTCAAAGCCCGACTCCTCAGCCCCGGCTCGATCTTCGACATCGCCAGCTCGGCGCTCTTTTCGCCAACTGTGGATCGGTTCTATCTGCTCGGTTTCCTCAATTCGGCTCTCTGCCGTTTCATCCTGGGCATCCTCAACCCCACCGTCAACTTTCAAATCGGTGATCTCAGGCGGATTCCCTTCAAGTATCCAGATAAAACGATGGAAGATACGGTGGCCAGCCAGGCCCGCAAAGCCGTTGAAATAACCAGGCAAGCCGAAGCGCTCCTGCCGGGATCGCCGGCCTGGCAGCCCCGGCTCCTCCGGGAATATGACGGAGACTTCGAGAGGCTTTGCAAAGACCTGAACTGCCTCAATGACGAAGAGAAGCGGATTCAAAGCACAATCGACAGCCTGATTTTCGAGCTATATGAAATCGCCCCTCCCGTGCGGGAGCTTATTACCGGAGACGACTGGGTGACCCGCACCAGTGGCGCTCTTATCGAAATCCCCTCCCGGGAGCGCCTCGAGAAGGCGCTCAGAGCTTCGGTCTGACGATTGCCTTGCGCCCGGCCCGGGGCTTGTCTACGAAACGAGAATCGCTTCGCCACTCCTCTACATAAAGAGCCACGAAATTTCTCCGAAAACGCTTGAGGTCGATGGCGAAAACACCGTCCTTATAGCCGTCTGCGGCGCGACCGCCTTCTCCGAGCGGCTCATTGCTGTTGTCCGGTCCCCATGGATCCCGAAGAACGAGAAGGTCGCGCTTCGCGTCCCAGCCGATGACGCTGAAGGCGTGGCCGGAAACGAGACCGCCATCCAGGCTCGTGGTGTCGAGGAAACCGTTCGAGCCGGCTACCATCGAGCGCTTTTCGGCGTGGGCGCTTTCGATTACATCCCGGAATCTATCTTCCTCGACTCTCGAGACAAGATACCACTGCCCGCTCTCCCCGGTGAGCAGATCGAGAATACCGATCACTTTCTGGGCACCTTCGGCATTCTCCTGGGGAATCGGGCTTCGATCATGATCGAGCTCATAGAGCAGCGTGCCGTAGGCTTTCTCCATCACACAGGGCCAGATACCCAGACGGGTGAAGCGCGCGTATAAGGCGAGCTCGACCAGATTGGGCTCCTCCACGGTCACCGGTGTCTCCCGGGCACCGGGGAACGTGACGGTATAGGTCCGGTCGCCATTGTCCTCTATGCAGCTGGCGATAATGGAGGGGTTACAGGCTGCCACCGAAGCGAGGCTGGCAAGAAAGACACAGTCTCCCACTCGCCCCTGGCGAACAGCGATGGGCTTGATGCTTCCCTGCGGTTTGTCCGAGTCGAGATAGAGACGCCTCTTAACGCGAGCCACTTTATTCACCCGGCGCATTATATCGTGCGCCACCGCATATAGTTCCAGCTTCTCGTTGTCGAGTTCGTCGAGAGAATCCGCACAGAGGATCTCTTCCAGAACGAGAAGGTCGGCCAGGCTGATCCCCTTGCGATTCCGGAACCAGCCATCCATGTGAAGATCCTTGATTGCCTGATACTTGTCTTTGAGCAGCGTGACGATCTGAGCCTCCATAGAGCTCAGCCCGCCTGTGGTCACTGCTTCGTCGATCTCCGCACTCGAGAGAATCTCATCCTCGTTGACGTCATACTTCTCGAAGACTTTTCTCAGCAGACCGACAACTTCGTCTTTTCGAGCTTTCTCGATACTCAAGGCGCGCTCCTTTCTTAAAGCCGATAGATTTATCTTTCCCCGGATCACCGGGTTATCGATCAGGTCGGCTGAGATCCACATGGAGCTTGTCTTTCAAACTGATCCTGGCATCGTAGCCGGAGCCGGCCCGGCTCATATCGACCTGCATAGCGTAAGCCAGGGTCTCCACCCCGGCATTGCTCGCCGCCACCAGAGCCTCTCCGTATTGCGGGTCGATCTGCCAGGCCGGAGAGAAAAAGGACGTATCCGCTCTGGCAATGAGGAAAAGCTGCACCGCCCGCAATTGCTCCGTGACAGCCTCCGAGAGCCGGGCCAGGTGGCGGCGCCCCCGTTCGGTGAGGGCATCGGGAAACATCGCCCGGTTTTCCTCCTTGAGAGTCGTGGACTTTACCTCCACCAGACAGTCGCCCGGCGAGTATTCTTTGCGGGGCTGCTCAAAATCGCTCAACAAGAAGTCGAAACGGCCGTCCCGATAAGGCGGCTCGGCCCGACAGTGGGCAAAGCCTGAAAGCTCGGGGATGGCACTCTCAGCCAGAAGCTCTTTGACCAGGCGGTTGGCGATGCCGGTGTCCACAACCACGGGACTGCCATCTGCCACCACCACAGTCAGCGTATAAGGAAGCTTGCGTTTCTTGTTGTCGCTATAAGCCAGATAGACCGGCATTCCCTCATCGGCCACACCTTTCATGCTACCGGGATTGGGACAGTGCGCCGTGATGATGCTGCCATCCTCGAGCTCGACATCTGCCAGAAAGCGCTTATAGCGCTTGATCAACCTTCCAATTCTGAGTGACTCGAGCTTCATCTGGAGGCGGTGGACTTCATCCTCGAGACCCCGTCATCCTCGTCGTCGAGATCCGCCTCGTCCTTCATCCAGGCAAGGAGATTGTCGAATCCATCCTTTCTGAGATGCTTCTGCAGTCGCAGAGAGATCCTGGTGAGCAGGTCCTTTTCGTCTACGGCGATACTCACTACTTTGTACTGGCCGCTGCGCTTGCTCAGCTGCCAGACAAGCTCGTCGTCGTCCTTGCCGAGAGCGAGCCTGGTCTTGACGAACAGCCCGCCGCGAGTCGGTGCTTCCTCGATGAATTTCATCCGCCCTCTGGCGAATATCTTATGCCACCGCCTGTAATACCGTTCTTCGACGAGGCGCCGGAAAACATAAACGAACTCCCGACGATCCACTTCGCTCAGCTGACTCCACTGAGATCCGAGAGAGCGTTCGGCCATCTCGGAATAATCGATATAGCGAGCAGCCTGATCGAACAGTGCCTTATTGGGCTCCTGTCCTGTCCACATGGAGAAGATTCCTACCACTCTGTCGATAACGGCAGCACCGCCGGTATTGAGCGCCGCAAGCGGGCGAGCTCCGATCACGGCGCCCGCAAGGGCAGCCGCCAGCACTATCGCGAATCTCGTGAAGCCTTTGTTCATGGTAATTTCTAAGGCTATACTACCGTAAAAGAAGGGGATTCACCAGCCGCTCTTTACATTGAGCATTAAACCCAAATAATCAGAGCGTCGCCTGCTTCCTGTGCAGCATTAAAGTGGCGAAGCCGAGACCGAGAACGGACCAGATCGCAAGCACTGCACAGTCGGTGAGATAGCTTGCCGGAGTAGCGAGCATGACCCCTTTGAAGGCATCGGCAGCATAATACATCGGGAAAGATCGAGCGAAACACTGCTCCCATGCAGGCATTCCCTCGACAGGAACAATCACCCCGCTGGCGAACATGATTGCCACGCCTGCGATCGAGACCGTCATGGTATAGATGCGAATAGTCTTGAGCAGAGTAGCAGCGCCAAGACCTATGCAGGTGAAGCAGAACATGGTGAGCAGCGTGATCCCTACCAGTCCCGGGAAATTGTGCCCGAGAGTGAAGCCCACCAGGGGGGAGGTGACCAGGAGCGCCAGCCATAGCACCACAGAAGCCTCGATAGTGACGGTGAGAGTCTTTGCGATGATGGCCGAGCGGAGACCGTGGGGAGCCAGGACGATCTGCCTGTAGGTCTTCTCCATCCACTCATAGATCCAGGAGAATCCCAGATTCATGCAAGCCAGGACATAGCACAGATAAGCTGCCAGACCCGGTGTAACGAAATCGCGAAGACTGAATCGGACGGGAAAGATCGTCAGGGACTCGAGCGGCAGAGAGAGCTCGCTGCCCTTTTCGGTAAGAGCGGCAAGCAGCCCCATGGAGATCTGATCGTTGATCAGGGGGTTGTGCCCCTCGGTGACAATCTGCACCGAATCCTCGAGCAGGTCCTGACTGACATTGGCCAGGGCGACGATCTTCCCCTTCACCAGATCTCGCTTGGCGGCAGCCAGATCCTCGTAGACCAGGACATTGAACTTGTCCGATGCGGAAAGACGCTCGGCCAGATTGGAAAGCTCTGACGGATCATAGAGACCGAAGGGCATGTTTCCAGCACCAATTATGGTATTACCGACCATGGCTATGATGAGCACAGCCAGAAGAACACTCGATATGAAATAGAGCGGACGGCGAGTCCACTGCAAAATGTCTTTGCGAATAATGGCTAGTATGGCGTTCATGAACAGGACCGTCATTGTATGCGATCCCGCAGTAGTGCGATAGCCCTGGAAATTAACCGTCGCCGACGGAGCCGGAGCCTGTGGCAATCGCTAGAAAAACCTCTTCGAGATTCGGCTCGCTGGTTGCAAAGCGAGAGAACGAAATCTTCTCCCGGGCGAGCCAGGCCATGACCTCTTTCAGACTTTCCATCAACTCGCGATCGTGAGGCTGGCTCATGTGGATGGTATTGCGCAGCTCATCGAAATAAACATCGCTTCCGAACTGGTCACGCAGATAGCCCAGCCGTGGCTCCATAATCTCGGCGCCCGTCGGCTCCGCCAGCCGGATGGCTATGCCTCTGATGCCCCGGATTTTATAGCGAAGCTCGTCGATGGTGCCCTCGACCACGAGCTTGCCATCGCGGATGATACCAATACGATCGGCGAGCAGCTCGGCTTCCTCCAGATAGTGCGT
>JAGQHH010000089.1 GCA_020431945.1 Cyanobacteria bacterium HKST-UBA02
AACCTGGTCAGGGGGGAAACCCAGCAGCCACAAGTCGTTATCTTCGGGTGTGTCCAGCGGTCTGCTAGCCTTTTTCGGCTTACAAAATGTCCGTCCAAACCACCGACCACATGCAATGACCAAAGAAGACATGACAACTCAATCGCCCGAAAATACCTCCTCCGGCGGAGATGAACCCAAATACCTCCTCGGGCAGATTCTGGTCGATCTGGGCTATATCACCATTTATCAGCTCGACGAGGCGCTGCAAATCCAGCAGACCGGCAGCGATCAGCCCCTGGGGCAGATCCTCCTGGAACTGGGCTATTGCGGTCCCAACCAGCTAATCCGCGCCATCCAGGTACAGTCCGAGCTTCGCAAGATGAAGCAGAAAGACGACGAAGACGAAGAGTCCTGAGTCCCTTTAGTTAGTTTTCATGAAAGTCAAAGTCGTACTGACTCTGGTCGCAGCCATCACCGTCAGCGGCTTTCTCGTTTTCATCGTGACACAATTCAGACCGCCCCGGATAGCCGCCGCTAAGAGGCTAGAGAAGGCTCAAGAGGTGGTCAAGAAAAGCCTTCATCTAACCAGGTCACAGTGCGATCAGCTGGGCGAGAAGCTTCTCTCAAACGATGACTTGATAAAGGCCTTCTCCGACAGGGACAAGTCAGCGTCAAGAGCAATGCTGACAGAAATAATCGAGAAAGAATCCTTTCCCGGCTATGTCATCCTGACGGACGACCGCGGAACTGTTTTCATCGCTACTGACGTGGAAATCGAAAACAGGCCCACCGTTGCCAACCGGAGCCAGGCCATTCGCACTCCCCTCAAGTCGAAGGGAAGTTACTACCTTGGCGCCTGCGAATTCACCACCAACGGTGTGCTCGCTGTCGGTGCGATCCGCCAAATCAGGAGCAAGAATGGGAATCTGATTGGTCTCATAGCGGTTTGCCAGCCTCTCGACAGCGCGTATCTTGAAAGGATTGCTTCTAGGCTGGACAAGAGCATAGACTTGTCTGTCTTCGCGACCTCCAGCGAAAAAATATCGGCAACTTCGCTAGATTTCAAAACGAAAGGCAAGTTTCTCGAAACAATCGATGAAAAGGGCGAAGATGCCTTCTCAGGATCCGTTTTCGGGCTCGGATATAGACCTCTCGAGGCTCTCATCGTGCCCATCGATTCAGCACGGCTCGATAACACCTTCGAGCGAGCCGGCAGGTGGTGGTTCAGGTGCGAGCTATGGGGACTCCCTGAGCCATCCGGCAAACCTCTGAGCTACGGATGCGTGCTTATCTCGACCCCCCTGGCCCTATAGAAAAAGCAGCCTTAGCTTGATTTTACATTTCACTCATAATAGATATAAACTTCTAATTGATATTGGCATTTACTAGATTTCAAAGTACTTGGTGAATATTTGGGAATCGGGTCCAGACTGGTAACGTCCTTCTTCATCGTGATTGCCATCATGGTGGGCGGGTATTCGGTCTATGCCATATTCGTCGACTTCCGGACCACCAGGACCCAGGCAGACCAGCGGATTGCTCTTTCCAAACAAAAGGTAAACAGGGACTTTCTAGCCTGCGAAGCAGCTTGCACAGGCTTTGCGGACAGCCTTCTGACCAATAATTCCCTCATGCAGGCTTATCTCAAGAAAGACCGCTCCAGCACCGACAGCCAGCTTCAGAAAGCAATGAATGAAGGACGGTTTCCAGGTTTCGTAAGTTTGATAGAACCGGACGGGAAAGTATTCTTCAATACCGAGACTCCAAAACAATCCGGTTATTCCGCCTCAGCAAAGAGCGAAGCTATAAGATACGCGTTGAGCAACGGTGGCCGGAGTTATCACGGGCCATCCGAATTCACCAGTACTGGCGTTGTAGCTTTATCTTCTATCGCACCGATCAAAGACAACAGTGGCAACCTCAAGGGGCTCATAGTAGTCAGTCAGCCACTCAGCAGCATGTACCTCACAGGCGAAGTCACTCGCTTCAGCCTTGAAGAACCGGAAGCAGTGAAAGATGTCGACTTGGCACTATTTTCAGAGTCCATTGGTAAGATAACGGCAGCCTCGGACGGTCTCGGTCACGGAAGGGGCGGCGAATTTGTAAAGGAAGTCAACGAGAAGGGGGCAAAGGCTTTTCCCAACTCGGTGTTCGGTTTGGGTGTCCGTCAGCTCGAGGCCCTGATCGTTCCGATTGGAGCGGACAGACTGGACTACACTTTCGAGAAATCAGGGAGATGGTGGTACCAATTTAAAATCGAAGGACTCAAGGACAATCAGCAAAATCGAATTCTTTATGGCAGATTACTGATCACCACGCCGGTCCCCGACGTCAAGAATCAGCTTCTCGTAGCCCTCATAGGCTCAACCCTCTTCGGGGGTCTGGCGCTTTTCCTGGGACTCTTCTTCTCCGCGCGCATCAAAGGCAGTGTCGAGGAGCCGCTTCATTTCCTCATCGATCGCACCAATGACATTGCCGACAAGAAGGCACGCATCCCTCCACTCGAGGGGCTTTCCGGAGACTGGCTCGAGCTCGGCGAGTTAATTGACACCGCCGTCAGTACCATGAGATCCACCACCCAGAATCTCAAGCTGAAAGTATCGAAGCAAAAAGAGGAGCTCGATGTTCGCACCCAGCAAGCCGAAGAAGCGGTGGGCAAGCTCGAGAATCTGAACCGCCAGATTGCCACGCAATCGCGCCAGCTCACCGAAGTCTCCAAACAAATCAACCAGGCCAACCGCCAGGCGATTATCGTGCAGCACAAGCTGGACGCGGTTTTGCAATCTTCCACCGAAGGCTTTCTGATTCTCGATCAGTACGGCAATATCCTCACCGCCAATCCGATCTTTCTCAACTGGGCGGGGAGCACCGAAGGTCAGATCGCAGGCAGACAATGCTTCGACCTTGTGAAGCGCCCCGGCGAGAACAAGACCCAGTCGGTGGCCGGTCAGGCTTTCGCTCGCCACGGCGGGGACCCCAATGCCGTGATCAATCGCTTCCACCCGGAAGGAATCATCTTCCACGCCAGGGAAGACAAAAAGGTGGAGGTCCTGGCCCATCTCCAGCCCATCGTCGGCGAGGACTCGAATATCCAGGGCTATGTCATGGTTCTCCGGGACAAGTCCCTGCGCAGCGAAAACGCTCAGCTCAAAGAAGAAATCGTCAACGTCCTTCAAGACGCCATCCGTAAGCCCATCGCCGAAGGCGAGTCGCGCTGGGCATCGGTGCTGGCGAACGCCTCCCAATCTCTGAACCCCCAGGTGACCCAGAGCCTGTCCGAGCTTCGCACAATCTACCAGACCCTGCTCGGGGTGGTGGACAGCTATCTGATGATGTACGGAGGCTTCATCCCGGAGCCGGTGATCCCCAAAGAATCAATCGTGATAACCCGCCTGGTGAGCGAATGCCTGGAGGAGGTCACCCCGCACGCCCGGGAAAGACAGCTTCTCCTCGACTACAAAACAGTACCGGGACTGCCCTCGATTAACGGCAACCGCGACTCCGTTCGTAGCGTGCTAATAGAAGTCCTCAATCACCTGATCTCTATCACCGCAGCGGGGGGACGAGTGCGGGTGGAAAGCGCCATTCGCGGTCCCGAGATGCGCATGAGCGTAACCAGCTCCGGTCCTGCCCTGCCTCTCGAAGAGATTACCGACATGTTCGTCGGTTTCGTCCAGGGGAAACACACCGAAGACACTTATGCCAGAAGGCTATCGCTTTATCTAGCCCGGAACAATGTCGAGCGCCTGGGCGGGCAGATCTGGGCAGAGTCCGAAGCCGGACGCGGGACAGCCATCTATTTCACCCTGCCCTCGCAAACCTGATGAGCACTCCTGCAAAATCACACCTGGCGCTCGCGGTATTGCTCGCAGCCGGCATGCTTGCTGGTTGCTCCAGAAGCCCCATAGAAGTAATCAAAGATCCTCTCAAGATCGAGACCAGGTATATCGAGGATGCCACAGACAGAACCACCATTCCTCTGGGTGAGGACGAAGAGGCGATCACCAAGTGGAAGTTCGGCTGCCGGGCAGATATAGACTTCGATATAACCAGCAAAGAGATTGTCGATCCGAATTATATTGTCTCGATCAAAGTCACAGGGGTGAGAATGAGACTCGACGCCCCGGTCACCATCTGGGTCTCGAAAGACTCACCGGCGGAGACCTTGAAACATGAGCAGGCCCACGCCCTGATCTGCTCGCGAGTCTACAAGAATGCCGATTCGATCGCCAGACAGGCCGCCCGGACAGTCCTCGGCAATTCCTATCAGGCTTCCGGAAAAACCCTGGACGCAGCCTGCAAGGCGGCGGTAGACCGGGTCGCCGAAGAGGTTTGCGAGCTCTATCACCTGAAAGCAGTCGAGTCTATCAACCGGGTATCGGAGGTCTTCGACGGTCTCGAGCAGCACGATATGGGCAAGACCCCCGAGCAAATGGTGGATACTGCCTTTTCGCAGTATGTAGACATCACCGAGAAGCGCCCCGAGAGGCAAGAAGACAAATAAGCTATTTCAGTCCGACATAGCCAACATCGTTCTTGGTGGTCACAGTCGAAGTAGATGTGGTCGTAGTCGTCGTGGGTTCTCCGGTAACCGGGTCGAGCACCGCCTCGCCGGTGGTGGGATCGACTACGGGTATGGTCTCCGAGGAAGTCACTGTGCTTTCATCCTGGACTTTCACCTGACGGCGAAAACGAACTTCGCACACAGTACCCTCGGTGAGATATGTGCTCCTGGGCCCGCTTCCGGGTTTGAATTTCTTGTAGGCAGTCGGATCACGAAGGACCTGCATGGCGGTTCCGTTCCAGCTGAACGCGAAGTCCTCCTGAGGCATGATGAAGGGCAGAGCGCCGCTACCGCCACCACCACCATTGGATTTGGTTTTGGCGCCGAGACCGCCGAAACGAACTGCCTCTGCCACCCCCCTTCCGGAGTTTCCGGAAAGAGCGATCTTGACGTCGGGGTCCGCCGGACGCCTGGAGATAAGACTGTCATCTATGGGCTCGCCGGCATGCTGCCCGCCGATAACACCACTCGGCTTGCGAGCATAGTCCCTGATGAAGAGGTCATATTTCTTGAGAAGAGTGACTTTACCGTCGCTGTCCATAATCGGCGGTCCGAGATCGATCGGGCTGATTACCAGATCGGCAGCAGCGCCGTTGGTGAGCACCTCGAAAGACTCGAAGAGAACCTGCTTCTCAGACACTACATAGAATGGAGCCGGTTTGATTTCTTTGCTCTGATAGGTGACATTGCCATAGGAATTGAATCGGAATATATGAGCGACCCCGTTGGGAATCGGCTTGGCTCCGGCGACTCCGGGCGGCCAGGTGACCGTGGCCGGATTGGGAGGATTGAAAGTGGTGGAGTGCATGTTGACCACGGCACCGACATTGGCTTTCGTGCCTGCTCTTCTGATCCAGTCATAGACAGCTATTTTGCAGGCATTGGCCGCTTGCTGGGCCGTATCGGCGGGTATGGGCCAGCCGGTAGTATCCTGGGCGACCAGACTGACCGGATCGACAGGATAGTCGCCGCTGAGAGCGACATACATGTCCGAGTCATCGTCTCCGTCGGACAGACAGCCCCCGTACAAGTCGCTGACACGATTCTGCGCGCAGATGCCGTCGGGCGGTCCGTCCGGGAAGGCGATCACGAGAGCCCCGGGATTCGGTCTCGGGTCATAGACGCTTGCTGGCTGCGCAGCGGCAGCGGTACGCACGCTCCGGGTCGTGCCGTTGTCGTTGATATCCTGCACTGCCTGCGCGAGAATGACCGTGGGGTGCTGCCACGGCACACCACTAGCGGTGGCATTCCAGTTCTTGGGATCGACCAGCTTGAGAGAATCGCCGACCCCGGCAAAGACCCAGGTGCGTCCGTTGAAGTTTACCGGGACATACGACTTGTAATACTGACCGACAGTGGATCCGCTGGCAAAGGATCCGGCCCAGCCTGTGGGTGTCTTGATATTGGTCGCCGCACCGCCATTGAGGACCCCGAGAGAAAGTTGAAGGGAGCCCGCCTGATAGGAAGAGCTTCCGGTCATGCGGATCTGGTTGCTTGTATATGCCTGCTCGGCAGCCACATAGGGTCTGATAGTGTTGCCGTCCTTATCGGTGGCGCTGCCACCGACAGTAATGGCGTCTTGAAGAGCCGTCACCAGCTGGTCGGCTGCCGTCTTGGCCCGGTTGAGGTCCTGAAGAGCAAGGGTCTGCATCTCGGAGTTGCCGAGCTGGGTGGCAATGATGTAGTCGAGAAGGGTTGTGCCGATAATTGTGTTGATGCCGTGGACCTGAGTGTAATAATTGTCCCCGGCGGCAGTTCCGGTACCATCAGGCGCCGAGTCCGAGAGGCCCACATAACCGAATTGATTATTGCTTATGACGACATTGCTGCACTCTTTGGCCGCCGCCAGAGCCGCCGCCTCGATGGCAGTGCGCTGCTCGAACTGGGTGCCCAGCATGCGCACATAGCTCATCATGAAAAACAAAATTGCCAGAATCAGCCCGATAGTGACTGCCACTATAAGGATGAGCATGCTTCCACGCCGGTCACGACTCCGGGGCGAGGACGAGGAGCTATTTCTTTTGGTCATACTTGTGTGCCTGGTAAATGCGGGGGGAATAACGTGAGCGGGCTGCTTTGTCGACACTTTTATTAAATTGGGTTAATATTATCATAGCCGTTACAATCAGTTTCCGTCAATCGCCAGGTCTATTAATTGGTCAGCCATGACGAGCTCAGAAAAGACTACTGCTCGAATAAAAGATTCCGATAAAATTCTCGCCGGCAAATACCTTCTTCTGGGTGTCCACGGCGAGACCGAGCTCAGCACTACCTATATAGTGCGGGATCTCGCCTCGGGACAGCATCTCATCGCCAAGACCATCAAGGACCCGGCTGACGATGTCGCCAGAATCTTCGTCGATGCCGCTATCAGGCACGGCAGACTTCAACACGAGAACATCGTCCAGACAATCGATTATGAGGAAGCCTCCGAGACGGAGCCGCCTTTCTTTATAGAAGAATGCATCGAGGGAATTACCCTGGCGGAGCTCATTGAAGAAGTCGGGACTCTGGAAGACGATGACGAGATCGAGACTTTTCTCAGCCAGATCTGTGCCGCCCTGGAGTATGCCCACGGAGAAGGAATCGTGCATGGCGGCTTGAAGCCCAGCAATGTCATGCTCACCCAGGCCGGCGACGAGGTTCTGGTAAAGCTCCTCGATTTCGGCGCCATAAACGCTTCTCGGGAGCTACCAGGAAATCTGGATCTGATCACCGGCTCCGAGTATCTCGCCCCGGAGCAAATCGAGGGCGAACCGGCGAGTAAAGTCGCGGATGTATATTCCCTCGGCGTCCTGGCTTATCAATTGATTACAGGTTTTCTGCCGGATCCCGACGCCGTCGAGCCCATCGCCCAGAGCCGTCCGGACATCGCTTGCGCGGATCTTCTGGATGGGTTCATCCAACGTGCCCTGAGCCCGGACCCGTCCGAAAGGCTCAAGTCAGTGGCTGAGTTCCACACCCTGGTCAATCGCTGGTACAGCTCCATGGTCGACTCGATGTCCGGTGTCTATACACCAGTCCGGCAACCCACCAGCGAGCTCGAGCAGATCCTGGAAGAGATTGCCGACTCCGAAGAGCCGGAGGGCGGCACCAGCCTGGAAGAGGTCCTGAGCCAGGCCCAGATCGATGGCGATCCCGGAAATTTCAACGAACCGGAAGAAGGCGAGGATGAAGTCAGCCGCACCCTAATGGAAGTGGATGCCATTCAGCCCTTCGAGAGCCTTCAGGCAGATGAGACTGACGACCTCTCCGAGGAAGACCTGGATGTAGCCCGTACCCTCACCGAAGTGGAAGTAATTCAGATCGGCGAGAGCCTCCTCCCTCCTGAAGATAACGAGGACCTGTCGGACGAGGACCTGGATGTCGCCCGCACCCTGATGGAAGTGGAAGTCATCCAGATAGGCGAGAGCCTCACGGGCCAGCAGCCGGAGCAAGAGCAAGAACCGGAGCAAGACTCGCCCATCGGCATAACCCGCAGCCCCGCAAGCCCCGTGAGTTCTTCTAATCTCAAAAAGCCTGAAGAGCCAAGCGCCGATCTGGGCTCCGAATACGACCAGCTCGACGACCTCTTCGAGCTCGACGAAGGGGACGGCACAGACAGTGGAGACGGAATCGATATAAAGATAGCCAGCAGCCCGACCCGATTCTCGAGCCCTCACCGGTTACCGGCCATGGCACCGCCGCCCGGTATGGAGATGCCTTCGGACAGCGCTCCCCATATGCCCTCGCCCGAGAGAAGCAGCGTCGACGCTCGCACACGCCTCAAGAAAGCGAAACTGACCAAGAGAAGCAAGCCCAAGGTCCAGTCCACCATGAACCGGCTCATGGCGCTCAAGCAGACCCAGGTCAATCAACAAGAGACCATGACGGTGAAATTCAGCGAGTCCTTCGCCCAGGAAGGGCCCCGCCAGTCGCCAAAGATGATTGTTTTGAAGTTCGTCGTCGGAATCGCCATCCTCGGTCTATCAACAGTACTCTTCATCAGCAACCTGGACATGATCGGCGAGGTCTTTCAAGATGCATCCCGGAAAATGGGAATGATGCTTGTCGGAAAACAGCAAGCCGAAACCCAAGAGCAACTCCTCGAGCCCGGTCCGGAATCCACTGCCAGCGCCGACAGCAAAACATCAGATACGGCTTCGGCAAGCGTCCAGGCTCCGAATGACTCCAGCCAGGCACCGCCTGCTGCCGCTCCAGCCGGCAAAAGACGCATGCCGCAATTTTCCGTCGAAAGACACTATGTGAACAAGAGCATGATTGTTCCTAAAGATCCGAAGGGACCCAGCAGTGACAGACAGGTCGTCTATCCTTATTTATTCACCAAGGAGGACGCAGCCAGGATCGAAGAAGCCAACGACCCGCACTTCAAGCCCCAGCCGCGCGAGACCGATAGCGAAGTGAAAGAGATCACCGCTCAATGAGCCACCTGCCAGGTATGAGCCCTGGCAGCCGTTTCCCCCGAGCAGGCCGCCGCCACCAGAGGTGACACCAGAAGCCGCCCGTCCTTGCCTGGCTCCACGAGAAGCTCTTTCTTTCTCACCTTCAGCTCGAGAATCTTTGCGCCTTTTTCATCCTGCAATTCAATCAGTAGAAAGCCATCATTCCTGCGCAGTTTGTCCAGGGCCGCTCTGGGCCCTGCCAACTCCAGTCGAAACACCAGATAGTCGCTATCAGGAAAGGACTTGAGCCTGGCAGAAATGCCGCCGGGCAGCGAGCGAGTCTCCTTCCAGGGCTTCAACCGAGCATCCGGAGCGGGCGCAGGTGCCGAGAGGCTTCCGCCTTCCCGGCTGCCGGCAGCGAGGAGCGCCCGGGAGGCGCTCTCTTCCTCCAACTGCCTGGCCCGAGCTCGACTCTCCCGATTTTTCGGGTCCTTAGGAATGTCCTGAGGAAGAGGTACAGGAACGGGATCAGGGGGCCTGACGAGAAGGAAAAACCCGCCTCCGACAAGAAGGAGAGTTGCTCCCAGGGCAAAGAACAAATAGATTTTCGTCAGCTTGCTCACGTTCAGACTATACCCGAGCTGGTTCGAGGCACTCGATGTCAAGCATCACAAAGACTCGCAATCGCATCGAGAATCAATATAAAATCTGGGGATGGCATTACTACTCTATTGCGCCCTTATAGTATTCGTCACCGTCGCCTTTTCTATCGGCGGGCTCATGCTGGCTCACAAGCGCTGGGACTTCGAGGCCCTCAAAGAGAACACCCCCCTGGCGGAGCCCATGCTCCAGGTGATTGGCACTCTCTATGCAGTCCTTCTCGGTCTTCTTGTGGTGCAGTCGATGGACCATTTCGAAGAAGCTCGTCTCAATGTCGAGAAAGAAGCAGTTGCCGTCGCCGATACTTTCCGGCTGGCATCGGCTCTGCCTCAGCCCCTGCGGCGCTCGCTCCAGGACAACTGCATTACCTATGTCAAAGCAGTTATCGAAGAAGAATGGGACTCCATGGAGCGCGAGGAGAGTTGCGACCAGGCCTGGGAAGCCATAGACAAGATGTGGTTCGATGTCATCTCATTCAACCCGCAAACCGTCTCGGAACAATATGTCCAGCCGGCGCTTCTGGATGCCGCCAAGCAGATGAACGACTACCGTCGAACCCGATTGGTCACCTGCCGGACCTGGGTGGACCCGATTCTCTGGGTGGTAATAATCGCCGGCGCCGCCACCACAATAGTGTTCACCTACTCCTTCGCGATTCCCAATTTCAAGGCGCAGATGTTCATGACGGCGATGTGCGCCGTAACCCTTTCTTTGAACATCTATCTCTGGGCGATCTACAGCAATCCTTTTTACGGGCTCTTGAAAGTCACCCCCCAGGCCTTCGAGATGGACCTGGAGCACTTCCAGTTCTACAAAGCCCACCCCGACGAGCTACGCTGGAACCGCATCGGAAGGGGTGGCTCGGCCCGCAAAGCCTATCGACAGTCGGCACCCCAGGGAAGCAATCCCGACCACGGCGCCGAGCCTCATTAGCTCCGGAGAATCGCCCGGACCTGCTTCAAATCGGCTCTTTTCATGGGTTTTCCGGTGACTGAGGAAAACGGAACGATATCTCTCCAGCTCCATGGATAGGTGGTGATCTCGACCGGAATGCCCCGCTCCAACCAGCGGAGATGGACAAAAGTGCCCTTGCGATTCTCCACCAGCTCTTCCTCCACGTCCTCGAATCCGTAGGTGAAAAGCAGCTCTTTCAGCTCTTCGAAGCCGTCACAGTATGCATGCAAATCGATATCCGAGCTGTCCCGGATATCGCCGGTCAGGCTGCTGCCGATCAGGTAAGGATCATAGTCGGCAATGATATCCATGATCTCCACGGCGATATGACGCATAATCTGCAGACGTCTGGCGATCTCTTCTTCACCGAGCTCGGATCTGGTGAGCCTGGCCATGTTCTCCCTGATCTTCCTGTTCGACGGAAGTCTCGTCTGGCTCGGCAGTCCGAGGATCATCAGGGCGCGCTCCTTGGCGTGGAGATATTCGGTCTCCACTCCGTCAATCAGTAGGCGAGCCGCTTCCTCCGCGACTCTCGCCTGGTCTTTATTCGACACATCCAATCAAGCCTTATGCTTGCTTTTAGGGCCTTACGACATTCTATTTCAGTTTATCACCCGCCAGAGCGCAATAAAGATAGAGGACAAGCCCGTATGGGTAAGTAAATAGGGAATTTTGTTATCGAGACAGCAAGCCAGTATGCCCAACCAGGACGACGAAAGAATCATTGCCGAAGACCCCTTCAACAGGAGGCTCAGCAATGTGCGCACTGGCAAAGGGGGCAACAACCCGCCGGCCCAGGACCCCGGAGCCTGGCAGCAAATGGGGGCGAGCGGCGTGGGGCGGGGACGGCCCACTGTCAATCCGCATATAGAAGCGCTTCAGGCAGCCCAGCACCAAAAGGAGATGGAAGAGCAGGCCAAACGCAGCCTCGCCCAGAGTGCCTCCACCGCCCTTCCCCAGGACATGCTCGAGAGGACCTTCCTCTACGACAACACTATTCCAGTAGTCTTCAACAAGCGCCACACCCTGAGACAACTCGAGCGCGAGCTGAAACGAGCCATCAAGTATCAGAGACCCCTGACGATCTGTGTGGCTGCATTCCACGAGCTCGACATGATCGCCAACAACTACAGTGTCCTGGCCCAGGAGGAAGCCCTGAAGACTATCGGCCAGCTTATCTCCAGCTTTGTCGATCTCGAAATCGAGACCGCCGGAAGACTGGATGATAAGCGCTTCCTCATCGTTCTTCCGGAAGTCCCGGTAATTCACGCAGCGCAGTTTTTCGACGAAATGAGACGGGCCTTCGAGAATACAAGGATTCAATACCGCCAGTACAACTTCACAGTCCAAGCCAGTTTCGGCATTGCCGGCTTTCCCGAACATTCGAATGACTTCAACGATCTGCTTGCCAAGGCGGTCTACGCCTCGGACCAGGCAATTCAGCGTGGAGGCAACACCATCGCCTTCTGCCCGCGAGCCTGAGAACAAGCGGACTTGAGCAACCCAAAGCACTATATACACAAAATATAACCCGTCTATATCCCTGTATTCATGCCGAAATTATTAGGTACGACATAATCAGTGGTTCAAGCTTCGAAGGCCATCCTTGATGGCTGAATCCTCCAATTGATAACACCCTTGGCAATGCGTTGAGCGATGCCGAAAATATCTATTGGGGTACTTCTATACCAGCGAAAAGTTGGTAGGATAGTGAAGTTAACGGTGAGCGCTTACGCACTGTCGATAAGCGTGTCGAGCCGAGGGGCCTTGCGGATACGTCAGGTTGGCGTCAACCAGAAACACTAGCAAGCGAGCCCGCCCTGCGTTTTGTTCTGATCAAAGCGTGGTGAAATACTGAGCTCATGCGAATGAGCGAATCAGACAGTAGCAAACGCACCACTTGAGAGGGATCTGAGTGGTGTTTTTGTTTGTCTGTTTCTCAATTGGTCAGGAGTACAGCCCACTCCTCATTCTGATTGAGGAATATTTGATCCTGCTGAGACAATGCCGACGCCACCGGTGTTCCGGGAGTGCCTTTGAGAATCAACGGATCGACCAGATAGCCTTCGATCTCGAGAGGAAAATTGATCTGGGTTATCTTGAACCCGGCTACGCCGATCACGGTACGCTCTTGATTGAATGGAGGTCCTCCCAGAATGAGCGGTACATTTATCTGATCGCCGGGGCTCAGATCCTGGACCATGTTCGCTCTCACGCCGTTGCAAATAAGCGTATCCGAGCCAAAGGTCAGGACAGGATTCTGTTTATCGTTCCAGTTCTTGATCCAGGTAGCGTTCTTGCTGTTCTGAGGATTGAGTACGATCGTGAATTTCTGCCCCCGGTTTCCGTTGATATAGTCGTTCAGGCTGATTCCCTCTTGGGCTCCATTTGTCGGACGATGATCGAGACTGACCGCCAGAGGAAGAAGCTGTCCGGGTTTGACCTGTTTGAGACCGGCAAAAGCCGAGGCGGTTGCCGTAGCGCTCACCGGCATGGTATTCCAGCCAATCAGCCTGGCAAAGATGTTGCCGGTAGTCCTGGTCGTTGTAACGGTCACTGTTCTGGGCATCGAATTGCCGTTGACACTGACACTGATTGTAGTACCATTGCCATTCGCCACAGGAACATCATCAGCATTGTTCTTAGCAGCAGTGTCATAGGCGAACTGCTCGGCTCGGCCCGTCTGATCCGAGGTGATGGTGTAGGAAGCCAGCTCGTACGCACCAGCGAGAGCCCCGGCATCAGCAGCATTCTGAAGCTGTTCCCTGACCATTAATCCATGCCCGTAATCGAAAGAAAACGCAGCAGCCACCACCGATATGAATAGAAGAATCAGCAAGATAATACTCGCTATCGATCCTCTATTGCTTCTGCCTCTGTATCTCATCACTCTCTCCTTCACTCCAGCGTGCTAACGCCGGTACCGGTAAGGGTTATACTGCTTCCCAGACCCAGGGGGTCCGGGCGGGGGAACGGCCCCAGTCCATAATGGTCGCCCTGGAACACTATCTGCACCCGCACAGTCGGCGGACTGGCATCAGTGTTCCAACCCTGCACGCCGTCTGGAATATAAAACTGATCTGTGCTGACCACGACACCCAGGTGGCGGACATTGTCGAAAACCTTCTCTGGGAACGCCTTGGCAGAAACAGGATCTTGACCGTAGGCGATGGCAAGTTGCCTGGCGGCGGACTGCGCAGCCAGATCAAGAGTAGTCTTGATCATATAAGCCTGCGCAACTTGAAAAGCCGCGAACCCTGCCACTATCGAAATCGGCAATATAATCGACAGGGCTGCTGCCAGCTCAGCCATGGCAGCACCTCTGCGTCTCCTGTAAATCAGGCTCCTCACTTCTTGCCTCCCCCGTTGCCGTTGCCATTGCCATTGCCGTTGCCGTTGCCGTTGCCGTTGCCATTGCCGTTGCCGTTGCCGCTCCCGCTTCCACTGCCACCACTAGCGGCGCCAGAAGTATTCCGCTCCACCAATCTGTAAGTCGACGCCATCCTTATTCTGAAGGCTTCATCCAGATTGAGCAGATTGGGATTGGGAAAAGGAGCGTTCGGGGGACTGCCGACTCCCGGCAAATAAGTTGCCACGACCGTAACGGTTTTGGGATCCGTAGCGGTCTGCCAGCCGTTTTCGGGAATCGAGAACTGCTCGTTGGACGAGAGCATTCCCGGAATCCGGATATTGAAAAAGATGGCATTCTGAGCATCGGTGTCTGTAGCGATTTTCGAGTTGGACGAATATTCTTCTGCCAGGGCCCGGGCTGCCATCTCAGAAGCCTGAGACATATTACGGGCGATCACATAAGCGTAGCTCGCCTGCATACTCAAAAAGATAACCAGCAGTATAAGCGGAATAAAGATTGCCAGGGCAGTAACTGCCTCGGCAAGCATGCCGGATTGCTTTCTCTGTCTGCACATACCACGACCCCCATTCTCGATTATCGGTCCTGCCAGAACCCCGAACATCCCCCATACGGCACTTTTCAGACCTGAAGTAGGTCACCACAAATAGTGCCGTTCCGACTCGGCTGCATCCCTCGAAAGTGTGGTTCTCAGTCCACACCATTAGAGGACCCTATACCCAAAACCCTTGTGAATACTTACGATCCGCAACTTTCACCGCGAGGAGTACCGGAATGGGGGTTTGTCAGAGAGGCGTCCCCGGTGGCACAATTGAACTGGGCAGATCTTATATATCGCAACTCATCCAGACTATGGGCCTTGAAAAAATCAGGGAAGTGAACAGTCCAGAACAGGGACAATCGATCGCCGCCGGCGCCGAGCCGGGCGCTCTTCATCGGCGACTTGTGGGAACCACAGTTCACGACACATTCACAATCGATGAGGTCTTATCTCTCAGCGACAGCAGTGCCGTTTTTCTCGCCACCGAAGACATAAGCGGCAAAAAAGTAGTGCTGAAAACGCCCTTCGAGCAGACCGACTCCAACATAGCCGCCCTGGAAAAGCAGGTCAAGGCGTTGATGTTCTTCAACCACAACAACGTGGTTCCTTTCCTCAATTATCGTCGTCCTTATTATGCGATGGAATACCTGGGCAGCATGAGCCTGGCGAAAGTGACAGGCAGAGCAAAGCCGATTGAGTCCAGAGACAAGCTCTTCCAGTTACTTGTGCCGATCGTCAGGGCTCTGAGCGCTGCCCATGAAGCAGGGATATCCCATGGTGCCCTCTGCCCTGAAGACATCTTCCTGGTAAAGCAAAACAATGAATTCGTAGTAAAAGTTGGCGGATTCGCTTCCATAGAGGAAGAGGAAGCCGGTCTCCTTCACGACCTGGCAGCCTTCGGTAAAATCGTCTTCCTCTGCGCCAGTGGCAGGAGACTGGACGATACCGTTCACGACCCGTTCCCGCAACCGCTGTCCCGCTACGCACCGGGCTTGCACAACAGCCACGCACTGGACAATCTAATCATCAGGGCCCTCGGGAAGATTCAGGACAGTCATTTCGAGAGCTTCGAAGAACTCCATTCAGCCCTGGAGTACTGGTACAACGCCGAGGAGCCGGCTGTCATCGAGGAGCCGGAACCTTCATCGCTCTTTCGATCACGCCTGCTGGAAATATCGGCATCCGAGCTCGAGGCCGAGGCCGAAACTGCCGCTTCCCTGCACGACACAGATGAGAGCAACCCGATTTTCGATCAAGATCCGGCGAAGCAGGAGGCCGATCAGGAGCCGGATACTTCACTGACAGAAGATACCGTCGAAGAAGAGGTGATGGTGTCTGAAAAGGTGGAGGTGGAGGCGCCGTCGGAGACGGATGCCCAGACCGAGGGGCAGAGCCCGATCGATCCGGAGCAGGACCCACTCATCGGTCAGGTTCTCTTCGATCGCTATGTCGTCCTCGACCGGCTGAGCAAGGGGCGAACCGCCACCGTGTATGTTGCCAGCGATATGACCGCCGACCGCGTGGTGGCCATGAAAACCCTCAATGACCCGGAGATGGAGAGCGTCCTGGACTTCGCCCGGGAGATCGAGCAGAAGTCATCGATTCAGCATCCCAATCTCGTGCAGTTTCTAGACTATCAACAGACCATGACTCATCCTTTCTATGTCATGGAGTTTGTCGAGGCGCCCACCCTCACTGAGCTCCTCGATCTGGTCAAGCGCACAGAGACAGAAGAGCAAATCGCCTCCACAACCCTGCAAGTCTGCGATATTCTTTCGGTCCTGCACCGGAGCGGAACCATTCATGGCAATATCACCGCCGACAGTGTCATAATCCTGGAAGAAGCAGGCAATGCCCTGGTTAAACTAGCAGGTCTCGGGACAAGGCAGGCCCGCTCCGCCAACTACAGAGATCTGGGTTCGGCGGAAGGCTATGCCAGGCTGGCAGAATACGAGCAAATCAAAGACAGCACGAAAGTCGACATCCATGATACGGCGGTGGTGCTCTACCAGATGGCCACTGGAAGACTGCCTTACGAAACGTTTTCGGGAGATTCCCTTACTACCAGCGGTCTCACACCGTTTTGCGAAAAAGTAGCCTTCCTGCGCCCGGATCTCTTTGCAGTGGAAGTTCTCGATTCGATTATCGAGCGGGCTTTCGACAAGGACAACCCGAACAAATTCCAGAATATCGAGCAGCTTCGTGAAGCCATATCCGAATGGATAGAAGCAACCAGAGAAGAGCTTACCGACCAGGACCACTCGCCCATGTCCGATGAGCTCACAAGCGGTGTGCGCCGGTGGACCAGCGAGCTGAAAGACCTCCGGAATCTCGAGGAAGAGCGAGAAGAGCGCCTTGCCCTCAAATCAACTCAGGTGAAAAGCGAAAATACCATCGGCATGCAATTGACCAAAGTCATTGCCGTTAAGGGCAGACGTAAATCTCCGGTACGGGCCATAGCTGAGCTGATTTTCTCCATTCTGGCAATCGGAGCAATGGTTTTTGCCGGTATCAATTATGTGACCAGCAACTTCGAGAGCCTCAAAAACTCCTATTTGCAGGCTTCCCGCCAGCTCAGCTCCAGGGTCGCCCTGGCGCCGGGAGAAGCAGCCTCCGGAGTCGCCGAGGTAGACACCAGTCGCTTCGACTACAAACAATCACCAATATACAAACGCTGGACCAAGACCAGAGAAGTAGGGAAGCGAAGACGGATCGACGAGACAGGAAAGCTCAGGGAGAAATGGTGAGAATGAGATCAGGCATCGCCAGAACATCCACTATGAATCTAGCTGTCACCGTTGCCGTTTTACTGGCCTTTGCTGCCATGGGATCGGTAGTGATCAAGCTGCCCGAAATTGTCCAGAAAAACCACAGCCCGGTAGAGAAAGCAGCTCTGGCAGGGGCCGGGGAGCTGAGCAAGATTGTGGTGAACACAAGCAGCTGCGGCTTCGTCTCTCTGGCGGATCATGAGGCTGCCGGCAGAGGAACCCTGGCAAAAGATGGATATCCGCTTCCTGTTCGCGGTATCAACTCCCTCATCGGAACAGCCCGGCTTAGCTTGATTGTTGCCGACAAGCTCGATCAGAGCCTCATGGAAGAATTTGCCGAGCAGGATCTGAAACTGGCTCTGTCCGCCAAAGACGAGCTTCTCGAGTGCCTGAGAAAATCCCTCTCGAAAGACGGCGAAGCGACGGACTGCAACGGCGCTCCCGTAAGTCCTTACAAGTCAGCCATGGAAGCTTATCGAGAGGCCGGCGGAAAAAGCAAACAGCTGTCGCTCTCCCTGGGATCGCTTCAGGGAGGCTCCAGCACCAGCACGCCGGTACCGAATCCCGAGCATATGGCACCGGTCGGCTCGGGTCTTCAGGAGTCCGGCTTCTACAGAGCCTTCGTCAACATCCCGTACAAAGACATATCTTTTGTTTTCGGCGGCCTGGGACGAGAAACAACACTGGTGAACGGCAAACAGTGGCGAGCCGAAATAGCCGATCTGTCTTATCAGTTTCCGACCATAGTGAAAGTCGAGACAGGCAAAGAGAACGAGAATGCCTGCGCACAACCGGGAGCACCCGAAGCTGAGCTGCCTTCGCCGGGAGCTCTGACCATGACTTTTCCGGATGGACCGGTGCCCGAAATCAAACATCCCGGCGACTGCTACCGGAATGAGAGCTTGAACAGCGCCGACAATGACACCACAGACCTGCTCACAGCCAGCGGCGGCGACTATCCCATCGACGGGGGAAGCCACATGGCCGAACTGCCCTGGCCCCTGACAGGCACCAGGAGCAACGAGTCGCCTGCCAACGTCTGGCGCCTCGCCCTCCACGACTGGATCCGGCGCGCCGGTCCGGGAGCCAATATCGGCTCGATCGTGGCGATGCAGGATATCGAGCTGGACCGCCCCAAACCATCCAAGATCATGTGGACCGCACCACTGCAGCGGGGTCAGACATATTCTTCGATCGAACCGATCTCCTCCGGAATAGTGCATATCTTCGAATTCGACCGGGAGGGCTATGTCTCATACAGAAGCAAGCTGGTGGCGCCTTATCCTCTTTATGCCAGCAGTCAGGGTCAACTCTACTGCGAGAGTTTCGGCGCCATCAAATATAGTGACATCGGCTTGCAAGCGATCATGATCCCCCTGTCCCCGAGAGCCAAGCGCCTCACCATGCGCGCCGCCTGGGACGTCTATATACGTGACGAGGTGCGCAGGCCAGGCACAGTGGACGGCGGCAAGCATGCCGGCCAACCGGTAGCCATGCCTGTTCTGGCTATGGAAGCGAAGGCGCCGTATATATGCACCGATCTGACAGTTCCCCCTCTGATCTTGCCTGCCAGCTTCGAAGGCGGAGGCGGAGCCGCTGAAGAACCTGCCGCTGACGGCGAATCAGTAGACCAGGGCAAAGGTCTGGGCAAAGGAGCAGGAAGCGGTCTGGTGGGACTTTCCGGACGTCAGGAAATGGGCTATCTCCCGCTAGTCTCCCCGCAATCGGACTTCGGGGAAGCAATGAGCCCGCCACCACCTTTCGTTCGTCCCATGCCTTTCGGCAACGGCAGAAGACCATTCAGCCGAGCAAGCGGCACAGCGGTAGACATCAAGTTCAGACGCCAGATCGATGTCACCGAGCTGAATGGCTTCACCAGTTCCGGCTATATCGGCATCACCGGAGAGAATTGAGCAGAATCATACCCAGGACCACTGCATCCTCGAGGGAAGATAGATATTGAGCTCGACCAGAGCTTGATCGAGCGTGCCTTTCATAGCAGCCATATGCCGCAGCACATCCACAACTCCTTCTGAAGTGATGAACCCCTGCTTCAAGCAGCTTTGCAGACGCAGGGCGGCATAGAGATGCAATTCGCTGATCAGCCCGGCGGTCAGAAGAGCGCTGCCGAGCCGGACTGAAGAGCTGGTCCCGGAGGACATCGCGCGCTCTACCTGAGCGCTATCGACCAGATCGGCGGCCACAAGTATCTCGCCAAGCCGCGGGTGCGCGCTCTGAGCGCCGACAGAGCGGGCTTCCGTGACCGCTTCATAGAGATTCTGACCCTGACGACATATTCGAAAAAGGGCTCTGGAAGCCTGAGCAGGGGTGAGAACAGCTCCGGAGATCGATGACAGCAGATTGGCTGCAGCCTCGAGATGCGCAGCCGACGCCAGTCCCCGCTCCTCCAGCACAGCCTCGAAATCCTTGCTTTTGAACAGCTCGATCTCGAGACACTCGGCGTAATCTTCGGCGGTGATCAACCTCGCCATCTGGAACAGCTCGCCTACCCTCACATCCCGAGCGTCCGGCTGGACGAAGGTTCCCAGCTCGAAAAGGGCCTGCTCCAGAGTGACAGACTGCTTGCAGGCATATCCGAGTCCTTTCACGGCATTGTCCCGGGAGAGCGCCCCGGAACGCACCATGAGCACCGCAGTGAGAGCGGATGTCAGCCCCTGGATCGAGACGACATTCTCCAGGACCATGACCTGACCGACCATGCTGGCGTACTCATTGGACTTCACAAGAATCGGTCCGAGCTGCTCCCTGGAAATGACCTCGGCATCCACAAGGATATTGGTCAACTCATTGGCTGCCGAAACGAAAACTTTGGTCGTCCGATGCACAGACCGGACCTTATTGAGCGCTTCGGCGAATTTGAGGTTCTTCTGCACAGCGATACGAAGGGCACGGATCGCCATATCGAGGGATACCTGCCGGGAGCCTATTCGTGAAAGCGCTTCTCCGGCTAGATCCATCGCTGATTTCTCAAGCGAGCCCGAGCTCATGATCGCCTGAATCAAAGGCATTTTCAAATCCCGGGCAATCGTCTTGAAATCCGAGAGCTCTTCACGACTGACTATTCCGCTGCCGACCAGAAGCTGTATGTACAACTGAGATTGATCGGTTTGCGTATCCAAAAAGTGTCTCCGCCGGTTAATCCAGAGCTCATTTTATTGCAAAGCTCATTCTAGATTATTCCTCGCCTCAGCGGCTATGGAAACGCTTTATGTCATCGAAGTCGATACCGGGCGAGCCTCGGTCGATATTGTCATAATTGGAGCTGAGATAACGCACCAGGGTACTGGCTGTGATATCACCCCGGGCATGCCCTGCGGCCTCGCGCAATTCGCTCCGATCGACTTTGCCGTCTTTCGACGAATCGATCCATTCGATATTGGCTTCGAAGAGCTCCGGCAAAGAGCGCTTTACTTTCAGCTCTTCATGCCGGACGAAGACGGCATCGTGCAACCTGGCGATTTCATCCACAGCCATGGCCTCAGCAGGCAGATTTACCTTGAGAGCCTCACCGAAAGTTTGCTCAGCCCGGTCCTCTTCGCCCTGGCGAAGCTGGATCGCGCCCAGGCGCGCTCTTTCGATAAATGGCGAAGCAGCGGTGAGGCTCAACCTGTCCGCCAGCTCACGAACTTCCCCGGCTTTGCCTGCCGGGCTCCTCCGGGCGAGCTCGCGCATGGTGCGCGCGTCTCTCGCGAGAGCACGAATATCTAGCTGGTCGGCAAGACCGACGACTCTCCCCTGAGCCGACTCGGCCATAGGCAGAGAGCGAACCTGGAAAAGCTCTCTGACAGCCCCGCTCTCCTCACGCATATGGCTGAGGACAGAGCGATTCTGATTGCGCGCACCACCTGGAATCATCGATGCCTGTTCGATGTTGATCCTGCTGTCATCGCTGGGAAAGGCGAATTTGATCATATGCTCTTCGATCACAGCGGAGGCATCGATGGCTTCTACTCGTCTTGGTGTCTGGTTGTCCATTGGTGTGCCCATTGTCTTACTCCGAGAATACGATTTCGTTGAAGTTCTGTTTGAAGTCTTTCAAGCTCACTTTCGTGGTACCCCTGGGACTGTTCTCACCACCTCCCCAGGGATTTCTGATAGTAAGGGTGCCCCCGTCCGGACCTTCGGGATCGTAACCGATTACGCTGTAAGCATGCTGATTCGGGAAGCCATCGTCGGTCTCGTCATCGAAGAAACTGCCGTCGATCCCGGCTATTACCGGTCTTTTCTCGTCGCCGCAAAGGGCAGCGGTGAGCTTTTCTTTGAGACTGGCGTCACTGGAGAAGAGGATAAAATCGAAGTCTTTTCCCTTGCCGGTGAGCAGGGTCATTGCATTGCCCAGAAGCAGCTCGCCGCCTTCGCTGCCTTCGGATGTGGTATCACCACCGAAGGGGTTCATAATGCTCCTGCGGAAGATCGAGCTCTGTCTGTACTTGCCATAAGCTTTCTCGAGAACATTGGCCCATACGCCATTGCTACCACCTTCGTTATAGAGACCCATCTCGGCTTCGGTGGGACGATCTACCGTAATCGGCTCGTCAGCGGCGCCGGGGAATGTCACGGTAAAGGTTCCATCACCGTTGTCCTTGATCATATCGGCGATAGCCTGAGGATTGGTGGCAGCCAGGGAAGCGACCGCCGACTCGAAATAGCAATTGCCGATTATTCCCTGCTTGACGGCATCGGGTTTGATGGCATCCAGCGGATTGCTCTTGCCGCCGTAGAGATCCCGGTTGCCGCTCGACTGGGCTTCCCAGGTTCGGAAAAGTGTGCTGGAGACTTTAGCCACGGTATTGTCGCCATAGTAATCCAGATCTTTCATGGTAATACCGTTGTTCTCCCAGCCGAACTCATCGTCATGAGCGTCTTCGAGCTTGGAGTAATTGGCCTTCAGAAATTCCAGATTGGTCCGATCGGTCTCGCTCAAATCGGCAGCAGCAAGGGCTTTGTCGATCTCGCTTCGAGAGAGATACTCGTTACCGTCAGTGTCGAGGTTTTTGAAACGATCGTCTGATTCGAGCCAGGTCCTTACTTTCAAGGGCTTTTCCCGGTCTTTTGTATCTGTTTCCTGGAGTGTCTTGAATTCAGCGAGATCTTTACAGGTTACGCCATCGTTCTCGTCGAACCACTCATCATTGCTCAACTCCTCGAGCCCGTGCTGGGCGCGATAGAGAGCAGCCACTATTTGCGCTTGCTTACCATTGTATTGATCGCTCTCCACCGCCGCGGCAAGCTCTTTCTCATTGAGAAAGCCATTCTTGTCAGTGTCGAGAGTATCGAACATCTTGGTTGCTTCATCGGCGAAGTCTTCTTTGGAAACCCGCCCATCGCGCACTTTTGCCGGAGCTTTGTAAGGCTCGGCGCCGGGCAGAGCCGGGGAGTTCGGAGCATGGGTGTGAAACGAGCTGATACCGAAGTCCTTGCGGGCTTCGGTGATGTCTTTTCTGGTGATCCCGTCATTCTCGTCGAACCACTCGTCGTTGCTGTGCTCTTCGAGATCAGATACAGAATCTTTCAGGTAAGCAGGAGCTTGCTTGTAAGCAGCAAGCTCGTCCTTGCTGAGAAAACCGTTGCCGTCCTTGTCGATCTTGTCGAAGTCT
>JAGQHH010000090.1 GCA_020431945.1 Cyanobacteria bacterium HKST-UBA02
GCTCGTGCCCGGTGAGAGCCAGGAGCACATGACTGGTGCGTACCGTGGCAGCGCCCAGCCGGCGGGCCTCTGCCCGGGACATGGACTCCAGTAAAGACAGGCTTGTGTTCGCGGTCACAATTCCATCATATACCAGGCTCAAGCAGGGGCATCGGTCATCTGACGGATGCTCAAAATCGGTCATCTTACAGATGCCCGAAACCCTGTCAGTGCGTTAGATTGAAAGTATTGGGGATACCCGGGGACCAGACAGGTTTTTCAGAAACAAAAGCGATACTGAGCCTGGTGCCACTCCGGTGGCACCAGGTTTCAGGGAAAAGATCAGGGAAAAGATCAGGGAAATAAAAGAAGGAATAGTGATATGAGCGGCGCCGGTTCGCAACAAACAAATTTCTGGGTCAAGCAAAAAAGAGGTACGCTGGGCGACACCATGGCCAGCCGCACCCATACGAGGATTCCAAGCCAGCCCCAGACACCGCCTCCTGGCAATCGGCATCTCAAGCCGGCCGATGCCTCTGTCTCCCAGAACCGCCTGGACCAGCTCAAGCGCTCTTATGAATTCGTCAGCCTGGACACGCTCGTCGAGCGGCTCAATCATATCTGCAATCCGAGCAACCAGAGACTGGTTCCCAAATTCAAGAATTTCGTCAAGTCTCTGCGTGCCGCTGGAGAGATAACCTGCGCCTTCAACCGGCTTCTCTCTCTGGGCTCGGTGGAGATCGCCGCTGCCGAGCCGGACTTTGTCAGGCTGGGCGCCAAGAGCGTCGAGCTACCTCTGGTAACTTGCTCGGAGCTGGTCTTCGACCGGTACACGAAATTCGATGTCACCCTGCAACAACGCTCCCTCATTCTCGTAGACGTGAGCGGCGTGCAACTGAAGATAAGCGCCCTGGAATTCGAGTTCACCGCAACGGTTCAGAGACTCTCTCTCGATCTCGATGACGACAAGAATTGCACTCTGACAGTGCGGGCCGAGAATCCGCTTCTTTCCCTGAAGCCCAGTCTGCCTCAGCACCTGAACTTCAAGGTCAGATTGCCTTAGAGCCAGAATTTTTCAACACGACAAGCAGCTTCGATCTCCCCTCGAGTGCTTGCCACGGGTATAGACCGGTTGAGCTTGCCTGCTCAGCCGGTTATGCCTGTATACCTATAATCGAATTCATCAGGCGGCGGGCTCTCGAGGCTGCTTCAGGCATATCCAGTCTTTCCATGGAGTCGGCATAATACCGGAGCCTGGCGAGCCGCTCGTCGGTGGGCTCGTCCTTGATGAGCCTGGCTCTTGCGACAGCGTTGACCAGAGACTCTCTCATCTCCTCGACACTGCGGTGCATCTTCCGACCGTGACCGGGAAGCATCCACTCGAAATCGAAGTCGGCAAGACGCTCGGCGGAGGCGATGGCTGCCTCCCAGTCGTACCAGGTATAGAGAGGCGGCCAGAGATTGAGCCCGTCGAAATATCGATTGCAGGTGAAAGCATCGCCGGAGAAAAGAAACTTCCGGTCATATAGAAGCATCATGTGCCCTTCGGTATGACCGGGCTGGGGAATGACCGTGAAATCGTCCTCCAGCTGCCGTTCTTCAAGACCCTGGATGACGACCTCCGCCCGGGGGCAGACTTCCAGCTCCAACTCGTGGACGATGCGCCGGGCCCCGAAGTGCTCGGCATACTTCGCCTGCTCCGCAGCATCATCCCTGTGGGTCAGGAATATATATTTGAGCCCGCCATTGCGCTCCAGAAAATCCACCACCCGTGAATTGAACTTGGGAGCATCGGTCATCCAGTTGCCGTCAGGGTGAATCACGAGATAGCTGAATCCGCCGGCGGAGCGGGGCGAGTTGAAACCACAGTAATACACATTTCGATCGATTAGCAGAGGAAAATCCATGAGCACTTCTCTGGCATTGTTGGGCTCGTGGGTTCCTATCGATCCGGTAGGACAGCAGATCAGGGCTCTCATGGCCAGACGGCGTTCTTCTTTGTTCTGAGGCTGTTTCTTGACCCCAGCGAAATCGCCGAATTCGCCGAAAACCGAAGGAGCCAGCGCCCGGCACGTGTCGCAGTTGATACAACTGGTATCGACGAAGAAGTTACCTTCCACCGATCCAGGCACTATCTTGTTCTTGTCAGCCATTCTTTACCGAATTAGCGATTGTCACGCCAATATTCTACTCGGTCTCGACTGCTAGAATGCAATCCATGCAGGAAAGCAACCTTCCTACTCTTCCCGAGCGCTACGAGATAACCGGTCCCCTTGGTACAGGCGGCATGGGAACGGTGTTCCGTGCCTGGGACAGCACCCTTCAAAAAGAAGTAGCAATAAAAGTACTGCACCTTACCGGCAAAGAGAGCGAGCCAATTCTACGCTTTCAAAAGGAAGCCCGGGCCATCGCGCGCCTCCATCATGAGAATATCGTCGAAGTCATGGACTTCGCTTTCACCGCTGACGAAGAACCTTATATGGTGCTCGAATTCGTCGAAGGAACCAGCCTGTCGAGAGTCCTGGACAGAAGGCGTTTTCTGCCAGCCGACGAAGCCATCGCTATTTTCATCAAAATCTGCCAGGGTCTCGATCATGCCCACAAAGCCGGGGTGGTGCACCGGGATCTGAAACCCGGCAATATTCTGATCGGAGAAAAGCCCTCCCCTGATCGTCTGGTCAAAATCGTGGACTTCGGTCTTGCTCTCGAGGTAGACCTGAATACGAATCAGGGACTGACCCGCACCGGTGTTGTTATGGGAAGCCCACTCTATATGAGCCCGGAGCAGGTCGAATCGAAAGAGACGGACGAGCGCTCGGACATCTATTCAATGGGCTGTTTGATTTTCAAGTGTCTCACCGGGGAGCCGGTCTTCGCGGGAGACAATCTGGTGAGCACCATGATGATGCACGTCAGGGAATCACCACGAACCTTGAGCCAGGCAGCTCCCGACCTGGACTTCAGCGACAGCCTCGAGTCCATAGTAGCCAGGGCTCTGGAGAAAGATCCTGACAGGCGGTATCAGAACGCCGGAGAGCTCAAAAGAGATCTCGAGCTTGCCGGTCTCGAGATCGCCGCTGCCGATATCGAGATCCGGCCGGATAGCCCGGATGAGATCCCGCTCTCCATGGCAACAGTGCTGCCTCCATCCAGGGCCGGACTGAAAGGCCGAACAGCTATCGTGATTGCCGTGTCTCTGCTTGCTCTTGCCTGGCTCTGCATGATCAATATCAAACCGGCTTCGAAGAGCCAGCCTCTGAGAGATCATCAAATGGAGAGCCTGCTCGAGAAAGACGAGCTCATGGGACACGTGAAAACCGGATGGGAGGATCATGACGGCAGACAGTTCTGGGCTATCGTCTCCCTGGGCGCTACCACCAATCAGCTCATGGAAGCGGTGCAGCATTGCCCGTCGGCTGAAAGGCTCCTGTTCGCCAATCTCGATTTCGATACGGTGGACTGCCTGGAGAAAATCCCAACCGACTTGAAAGAGATCTGCCTGCACCAGAGCCTGGCAGACGACCGGTCACTGTCCCTGATACCAGCCAGCGAGTCTCTGGAGAGCCTGCGTCTCAGGGCCTGCTCTCAAATCCACGGCAGCGGATTCGATAATCTCACACCGGCTAAGTTTCCGAAACTGGAAGAGCTCATTCTGAACAATACCAACGTCACGGATAGCGGTTTCAAATCCGTATCGGCGATCCGGGGTCTGAAGAGGCTCGTGCTGCATCGTTGCAAGCGCTTCCGGGGCAAGAGCCTGGGCGCTCTCAAAGAGCTCCCGCATCTGGAAGAGCTGGAGCTATCCAACGACAGCAATTTGGAGGAAGCAAATCTCGCCAATTTGACAGGCGTTAAACTCAAAAAGCTGAATCTTTTCCGCTACGCCGGTCTGACCGGCAAGTCGGTCCCGACACTGATCAAGATTAGACCGGACGAGCTCCAGGTGATCGAGACCGGACTCGATGCCGGAAGCCTGAAAACCCTGCGAAAGGCTCTTCCATCGGTGACCTCTTTCGTCAACTGAATCAGGGAAGGAGCTTGCTCTTTCGCTCGAGAAGATCCCTTCTCAAGATCGCCTTGATATTGCTCTTCATCTCATCGGCTTCGCTTGCGTGTCCGGCAAGACGCAAAACCCTGGTGAAATCAGCCATGCTCGCCGCCGCCAGCAGGCTCTGCTCGCCGGAGGACTGCGCCACGCTCGCAAGAGCCCAGTAGTAGATCTTGAGAGCAGTATCGGTCTTGCCCTGGCTGAAACACATGAAAGCGAGATCGCTCAGGCGCAGGGCGACCTCGAGATTCTGAGCAGCCAGGGGAATGGTGGGAAGCTTGTCTAGATAAGAGGTGAAAGTTGCACCCTCGCCGGTATTCTCCCGGGAGATAAGCTCGAGAAGAAGCCTGGTCTCTTTCACTGGACCGCTCTCGCCTTTATAAGATGTCTCGTAGATCTTGAGCGCTCTGGCAAGGAGCGGTCTGGCCTCATCGTAATTACGCTGGCTCAAATAGATCGAAGCAAGACCGGTCAGGTCCCGGGCGACGCTCGGATGGTCCTTGCCCAGTGAGTTGATATCGGCGGCGATCATACGTTTGTAGAAGTCGATTCTCTGCTGGTTGAGCTTCTCCAGAGCAGCCTTGTCAGGAGCAGTTCTATCAGGATCCGCTTCGATTTCTCTGCCGCTCTGCGCAGGCGGCTCGATTCCCCGCAGAACCGGTTTGTCTTCAGAAGCATCAGTCGTGCCCAGGCGTACTGTTACTTCTTTGCTCCAGTTGGAGGCAGGTACGCCTCTCTTCTTCCGAAGAAGCCCCACCTGATCCTTGAGCAATTCTTTCTGAAAACGCGAACTCAGAATTTTCGCATCTCTGTCGCTCCGGCGCACCACATCGGTATAGTCATCCAGAAGATCGACAAGCTCTCCTTCGTCCTTCACCGAATTTAGCCCCATGCTAATCTCCAGCGATTTGAAAAACTCCTGCTCGGCGAGATCCGGCGCCTCCTCCTCGAATTTGACCCGTCCGAGCAGGTGGTGGCAGCGCGCTGCGCCGGCACTCTGCTCCCCCTCGTGCTCGACAGTAACGGAAAGGGCGAGCTGGTAGAGCCGGTCGGCCTTATGCCAGTCGCCCTCGAACTCGTAGACCTGAGCCAGATTGATAATCGCCGGCACCACCTCGATCCCCCGCTTGCCATGCGCTTTCCGCAGGATCTTCAGGGCTTTCTTATAGAGCGGCACGGATTCGGCTGTTATGTCTTGAGCATAGATAACATCGGCCAGACTGGTTATACACATGGCCTGATCGTCGGGATCGGCGATCTGGTCCCGGGCGTCTTTGACTGCCAGCCGAAAACAATCCTCTGCCTTTTCGAACTCCCTGGTC
The DNA here is from genome assembly GCA_020431945.1 of Cyanobacteria bacterium HKST-UBA02. The sequence continues at coordinate 5,350 of JAGQHH010000090.1, forward strand.
TTCAGATACTTGTTGCCTTCGGACAGCTCATCGCGCCAGGATTCAAAATCTAGCGGAGTCCTGCCCTCGGCGCCCGGGACAAAGATCATCACCGCCAGTAATACCGCAATGGCTCTTCCGCAATATGGCATCATGGCTCTTTCTCCCAGGGAAGCTTACGCTGGATGTCCAGGTGCCCGTTCAGGCGGTAAGGTACGGGAAAGCCGTTATCAGGCTCTTTCACGAAGGCGCCGTTCTGAAGCCTGTTGACATGATCCGGCACCCAGTCATGCAACATTCCCGGAATCGGTTTGGTCAGGTCTTTGAAAGTCTTCTTCTCTTCTTCTCTGGCTTTGTATCGATCATCGAAGTCATCAGAGAATAAATACTTGATATCGTCACGGCGGAGATCGTGAGCATCTGGCTCGTCCGGCTTTACATCTTTATCGCCGCCGACCTCGGCCCGGCTGCCGTCGAGGTCCTTGAGATCGTCGAAGCTTTTCTTCTTGAAGTCCGTATCGATGAAATCATCCGTCCAGCGCTCGATTAAATCCCTGCGCCGGTCATCGGCGTCGTCGTCGTTTTCGTCGTCCTGATCGCCTGCGATCTTTCTCTCGACATCTCTATCCTCTGCTTTCTTCCTTTCTTTCTTCACCTCATCGCGTCTTCGAGGCAATGAGAGCAAATCGTAATCGTCGACCTCGGCGCCGGCAACGGGGATACAACAGACGAACAAAAAGAAAGCAAGGGCAAAATGAAGCAAACTGCAGGTCCTACTGGAGGGCTCGATTTTACAACCTATGCCAGTGTCGAGTAAAATTGGGGCGACAGATCTGGTCTTTTTTACTATGACCTGGATTCGGCTTTTCGAACGGCCGGACCACGATAACGGTCCATGAAACTCTCCACCGCCACAAGATATCTGTTTACAGTGACGGCAGTCGCTGCTTTTCTGCAGATTCTGACGGTTGTCCCCGCCAGCGGTGCGGGTCGCGAGGTACTGGTCTCCGATATCCAGTTCGAGCCCATCACGCCGACCAAGGCAGTAACCCTCAAAGACAGCGTCGGTATCGCGCTTCGCAACTATCCGACAATCCAGAGAAAATTCTTCAAGCTCAGGGCTGCCAAGGCCAATGTCACCCTGGCTCGAACCCAGTATCTTCCCAACCTCAACTTCGATGTGCAGGAGTCAGGGGTCACTCCCAACCGGATCGCATCCGTTGTCATGAACAATGTCTCCGGATTCGATACCGTGCCGGTGGACTCAGGGCCGCCGGTGAGCAGCGCCACCCTCAAACCTCTTGTGAACAACCTCCAGGGCATGAACCTGAACTGGCTCGTGGTCGACTACGGATTGAGAAAAGCCAATGACAAGTTCGCCCAGGCCGATGCGCGCACCGCCAGAGCCGACATACGACTGACCAAGCTCGATGTCGCCTTCGCTACCGCGGACGCTTATCTTCGCGCCGCCGCAGCCAAGCAAGTGATCGCAGCCAAGAAAGCCGCTCTGGAGCATATGGAAGCCGCCGAGCTTCGGGTCAAGACCCTGGTGGGAGAGGGACTGAGGCCCGGCGTCGATGCTGCCGATCTCGACTATGAAGTAGCCCGGGCGAAGATCGATCTGATCAAAGCCGAGAAAGATTTTCGACTTTCTCTAGTGGACCTGGCAGAGAAGATGGGCATCGCCTCCCGGGACATCGACATCATCTCGGACCCCCTGATCGCGCACCCCCTGGAGCTCAATACCGGTGGTCCCGTCGATCTGAGCTCTCATCCTCTTGTCAGGATGAAGCGTGCCGAGATAGACCGCTGGCGCGCCAAGCAAATCGTTCTGGACAAAGCATACCGCCCTCACCTCTGGCTCAACTCATCCCTCTGGGGGCGGGGCAGCACCGACGGTGTCAACCCTATCCGACCGGTAGCCGGAGGTTTTCTTCCCCAGGTCTTCAACTACATGGTCGGCTTCTCTTATAGCTTCCCGGTCATGGAATATTTCCCCCTCAAGGCGCAAAAGCGCATGGCGCACAGCAATGAGCTCGCCGCCCGGGCAGACTACAACCTGGCTATGCTCCTCCTGGAGAAAAAAGACGCCAGCAGCAGGATCATGCTCGAGCAGAACCGCAAGGTCGCCGAGCAGACGCCCAAACTGGTGGAAGCAGCGCGGGTGAAAGAGATCAAAGTTCTCAAGCGTTATAGCGTCGGACTGACCAATGTGGTGTCCCTGGCTGCCGCCGAGCAAACCCTGGCGGAAGCGGAGGTCGAGAACGCTATCGCCCAGGTTGGAGTATGGCGCTCGATTCTGGCTCTGGGCTATGCCCAGGGAGACCTCAATACTTTTTTCAAACTGGTTGATATCGCTGAAGGAAACAGGAGCGGGAACTGACAATCTATGTGGATCGTAGCGGCAGCAATGAAAAGACCGATCACCGTGGTGGCGGCGGTCCTTTCTGTCGTCCTGGTGGCGGTCCTGGCCATCACTTCGATGAAACGAGACATCTTCCCTGATCTCAAGGTCCCGGCTATCTATGTAATCCAGGGCTATGGCGGCATGTCGCCGGAGCAGATGGAAGGCTATATCACTTCCACCTACGAGCTCTTCTTCCTCTACGTTCCGGGCATCGAGCATATCGAGTCGCGCTCGGTCCAGAACCTCACCCTGATCAAAGTCTTTTTCCAGCCCGGCACCGATATGGCAAGTGCCATGGCCGGTATTGTGGCCATGGCCAACCGCGCCACCAGCTTGATGCCCCACGGTACTTACAACCCCTTCGTCTTGCGTTTCGACGCCGGCAGTTTGCCTGTAGGACAGCTCGTCCTGAATTCGCGGACGAAGTCGGTGAAAGCCCTGGAAGATCTAGCTTACACCCGGATCAGACCCATGTTGGCCACGGTCCCGGGTGCCGAGGCGCCACCGCCATTCGGTGGCAACATCCGCTCCATCGTCATCAATGTGGACGCCGACAAATTGCGGCGCTACAACATCTCCGGAGACGAGATCATCAAAGCCCTGGAGACCGGCAACCGCGTCCTCCCGGCAGGTAACGTCCGTACCGGGGACTATATGCGCATCGCGCCGGTCAACTCGGATCTTCCCGATATCCACCAGCTCGATTATTTGCCGATTCGAACCGGCCACGGTCCCCAGATCTTCATCAAAGACATCGGCGAAGTCCAGGATTCCGCCGACATCCTCTGCGGCTATGCCATGTTCCAGGGGCACCGGACCGTTTATATCCCGGCGGTCAAAAGAGCCGATGCCTCTACGGTCTCGGTGGTGGACGCCCTGCGAGCCGCCCTGCCCCGGATGCAGGCTGTGCTTCCACCGGACGTGAAGATCAGCTACGAGTTCGACCAGTCCAAGTATGTCCGCGAAGCCATCGAGAACGTCTTCCATGAGGGTCTCCTGGGCACCCTGCTTCCCGGCCTGATGATCCTGCTCTTCCTGAGAGATATCCGGAGCACCCTCATCGTCGTCACCACTATTCCTCTCTCACTGCTCTCCGCCATAGTCGGTCTCTGGCTCTGCGGCCAGACCTTTAATATTCAGACCCTTTCAGGTCTGGCTCTTTCCATCGGCATTCTCGTCGACGAGGCCACAGTCTGTATCGAGAACATCCACAGCCACCTGGCAGCAGGAGCCGCACTTGCCCGGGCGGTCTTCGACGCCTGCGTCGAGACCATGGTGCCCAGACTTCTGGCGATGTTGTCAGTGGTGGCGGTCTTCATTCCCTCCTTCTTCATGACCGGTATCACCCGGGAGCTGTTCATCCCGCTCTCGCTGGCGGTGGGCTTCGCCATGATCGCCTCCACCACCCTGGCATCTACCCTGGTGCCGATCATGGCGGTGTGGATCCTCAAGAAAGAGCACAAAGAGGCCGAGAGAGACTTCGTAGATGTGCTCAAAGAACAGCTCGGCGCTGCTCTGAAATTCCTCACACCCTTACGTGGACTGGTTGTATTCATCTATCTGGGCCTGGCCGTCTCGGCAGTCATCTTCCTCTACAACAATATCGGCAAAGAGCTTTTCCCCGATCCCGGCAGCAAACAGTTCCGTGTCCGAATAACCGCTCCCACCGGCATGAGGGTAGAAGCCCTGGAGCAGAGAGTGCTGCGGACCATAGAAGAAGTGAAAGACGAAGTCGGCGCCGAGAACGTCGAGAAGACCCTGGGCTATGCCGGACAGCAGCCGCCCATGTTCCCGATCAGCTCCGCCTTTCTCTGGACGAGCGGTCCTCACCAGGCTGTGCTGGACGTCCAGCTAAAAGACGACGCCAAAGTCGATATGTCGACTTTCAAAGACAAGCTCAGAGAACGACTCAAGAAAGCCATCCCGGATACGCTCTACTCTTTCGAGCCTGGCGATCTGGTGAGCCAGATCATGAACCTCGGCTCTCCGACTCCGATATCGGTGAATGTCACCGGTCACGATCTGGTGGCGGACAAGCTCTTTGCCGGCAAAGTCCTGAGCCAGCTCAAAGAGATCGAGAAGCTTCGCGATCTGCAATGGGGACAACCTCTCGACTATCCTGCCTGCAACATCAATATCGACCGGGAGCTGGCCGGACAGCTCGGGGTGACGCCCCTGGATGTCGGTATGTCCCTGCAGCCGGCTTATTTCTCCAGCCGTTTCGTCCACCTCAGTCTCTGGCGCGACAAGGACAGCGGCTTCTCCTACCAGGTCCAGGTGCAGGTCCCGCAAGACCAGATCCGCTCCAAAGAAGACATCGAGAAATTCCCCACCATGAAGAGCACCCGCTCGATTCAGATGGCGGAGTTTCAGACGGAGCTGGAGGATCCGGACATAAATCGATTTTATCCAGGCAACCACACCCGCCACCGACAGCACCCTCTCATCCAGGACGTGGCGAAAGTCGAGTATGGTGTCACCAATGGTGAGTTCGATCGCTACAACATGATGCGGATGGTGTCTCTGACAGCCAACCTCACAGGCAATGATCTCGGACGAGTCGGTGACGCCGTCAAAGAAGCAGTTCGATCGGCCGGGCGCCCGCCCGACGGCGTCTTCGTCGATGTAGCCGGACAGGTTCCTCTGCTCGAAGACACATTCTTCCATCTGCTCACCGGACTACTTCTGGCGGTGGTGGTGATCACTCTCATGCTCCTTGCTTATTTCCAGGCAGCAAGAGTCGTGCTCATCGTCATGTCCACGAGCCCGGCGATCTTTCTCGGCGTGCTCACCATGCTCACTGTCACAGGCACCACCCTCAATGTCCAGTCCTTCATGGGCGCCATCATGTCCACCGGGGTCGGTATCGCCAACGCCATTCTTCTGGTGGTCTTCGCCGAGCAGAGCCGCCGGGACGGCATGAGCGCCAGGGAAGCAGCCATCCACGGAGCCCAGAGCCGTATGCGCCCGATCCTGATGACCTCCATCGCCATGGTGGCGGGTATGGTGCCGATGGCGCTCTCGGGCGGTCAGAGCGCACCGCTCGGTCGAGCCGTCATCGGCGGTCTGACCATGTCAACACTTTCGGTTCTTACAATACTTCCTCTGGTGTATATGATCGTCCAGGCCAATGCACCGGTTCAGTTCAAATCGCTTCATCCGGAGGATCAGGGGCTCTAGGAAAATGATGGAAAATCAACAGCCGGGAGAGACCGGCGCCGCAAAAGAAATATTCAGCAAACTCAACCTGATGTTCCTCGGGATTGTCGTCCTGGTGGCGGGAATTCTGTTCTATTTCCTGCTCGAGAAGCACAATCGCCCCCTGGTCACCAAAGAGAAAAGGCCGCAGGTTCTGGTTTCGGTTCCCATCGTGCCTGTGGTCAAAAGGACTCTTTTCAGGGAAGACCAGCTCCCGGGCGAGATAGATGCTTATCAGGACGTCCTCATTTATCCCAAGGTGCCCGGCTTCGTGCAATGGCTGGGTGTCGACCGGGGCTCGGTGGTCAAAGAAGGCGAGCTCATGGTCAAGATGTATGCGCCTGAATATCTGGCAAGACGCCAGCATGCCACCGCCGACGTGGCGGTGGCCAGGGCCGAAGTGGCAGCGGAAGAGTCGAGGCTCGAAGATATGAAAGCCGAGCTCCAGAAGGCCAGGGCAACCCTGCTCGCCGATCAGTCCACCTACCAGCGTGTCTACACCGCCTCTCTGGTGCCGGGCGTGGTGGCGGACAACGATGTCGTGCAATGGGCCCAGACGGTGGAAGAAGATCGCCAGCGGATCAATGCCATCATGAAACGAGTGAACGCCAAAGACCACGAAGTATCCATGCGCCGCGAAGAAGTCGATGCCATGAGCAAAGCCTTCGAAGACTTCGCCGACTTCGCCTCTTATCTCGAGATTGTCGCTCCCTTCAACGGCTATGTGACCGAGAGGAAAATGCATGTGGGCAGTTTTGTCGGTCCCGATGGAACCGGCGCTTATCCGCCCATCTGCCGCCTCAAGCAACTCGATCTCTTGCGGATCATCGCCCCGGTTCCGGAAGAGCTTGTGGCAGGAGTGCTCATCGGCTCGAAAGTAGAATTCACCGTGAGCTCATTCCCGAGTCAACGCTTCACCGGTGAGGTAGCCAGAATTAGCAACAACCTGGACAAAGAGACCCGGACCATGCCGGTGGAGCTCAACTATCTCAATCCCGATTTCAAGATCCTGCCCGGCATGTTCTGCAAGATCTACTGGCCGAGCAGGCGCAAGAAAGAGAGCCTCTTCGTGCCGGTCTCCTCGGTGGTCTCGACTCCCCTCGACACTTTCCTCTGCAAGGTGGAGGGGGACCGTATCGAATGGGTTAGCGTCAAAAAGGGCGAGCTCATGGAAGATATGGTCGAGGTCTTCGGCAATATCCACGAAGGAGACACCGTCGCCAAACAGGGAAGCGAAGAGCTTCAGAACCAGTCCCGGATCAAACCGGTGGGAAGCCCGCCGGCACCCAATGTCCGCAACGATCTCTCCGACACCAAGTGAACACGGTAAAGCGATTCGGCCCACATTCCAAAGCAGATGTTAGAATGTAGACCCATTGTTGGCTGGTCTCGATCTATGGCAAAGATCCTCATAGTAGAAGATGATGAAGCGCTGGGCTTTACATTGCAAGTAACTCTCAAAAAAGAGATGCACGTGGTAGAGCTGGTGCAGGATGGACGGGAAGCGCTGGAGCGGCTGAAGTTATATCCTTATGAGCTGATAATCCTGGACTGGAACTTGCCTTCCATAAGCGGAATCGAAATAGCGAGAGCGTATCGAGATGCCAGGGGAAAGGCACCGATCTTGATGTTAACGGCGAATGTTCGGATACAAGACAAAGAATTAGGATTCGGAGTCGGAGCTGACGACTACCTTACAAAACCTTTCGACCGGCAAGAGGTTCTGATGAGAGTGAGGGCGTTGCTCAGAAGACCTCTTGAGATTCGAAGGCAGAATCTGACGATAAGAGGCATAGAGATCGATATAGAAGCCAAAAAGGCGTACAAGAATGGAGAGGCGCTCAGTCTCACACCAAAAGAGTACAGTGTCCTCGAGTTTCTCATGACCAGAGCGGGTCACTTCATCACTGTGACAGAATTGCACAATATTATCTGGAGTTCGGAATCGGACTCGACAGAGCTGGCCGTTCGACAGTGCATCACGAGATTACGGAAGAAGGTGGAGATAGAAGGAGCAGCATCCCTGATTTCGACCCAGAAAGGCATGGGATATATAATTGAGCCTGATGATGTGTAACGTCCGGTCGGAAGGCATTCTCTTCAGGGTCAGGCATATTGCAACTTAGACTATCAACCAAAGGCTATATCCTTATCGGTTTGCCGTTGATATTCGAGTTGATTTTCGTCTCCATCTTGATCTTCACTCAAGCCCAGCTCGAGCGGGCGTATGCAAAAGAAATACACGCTCGAGCTATCGCTGATACCATCAACACAGGTCTTGCTACCTTGTTGAAGTCGCTTGGATACCTCATCCTGGACAATGTCTCCCGAGAAGGTGCCCTGGAGAATCAATCTCAGAGCTATTTCCATGATCTGAACAAGGTCAGAGATCGATTGCTCGCGCTTGAAGCTGACAACGATACTGAAAGGAAGAATATAGAAGAGTTCGCCGATCTGGTAGATCGACTCTTAGTCGAATTCGAGAGCGTGAGAAAAGCTGTCGGAAAGGATAAGAACCTGG
>JAGQHH010000091.1 GCA_020431945.1 Cyanobacteria bacterium HKST-UBA02
GAGAACACTGGGGAAACTCCTGAATCGAATTCAGTCTTCTGTCTCGGTCTTTTTGTCCGCGAAAATCGTCACCGCCACAAGACCGGCAGCGAAGCCCCCGATATGGGCTGCATAGGCCACACCTCCGCTTGCCTCTTCGGCACCGAAGACCCCGAACCCGGCAGCGATCTGAAAGAAGATCCAGATACCCAGAGCAACATAGGCTGGGACATTGGTGATCATTCGCATCATGATCACCTTTACCTGCCGGTTGGGGAAGAGAAACACATAGCCGCCCAGCACGCCGGATATGGCACCGGAGGCTCCCAGGGAAGGCACGAAGAGATTGCCGCCGGTGAATTCGGTGGTGTAGACCTGGCTGAGACCGGCAAATATCCCGCAGATCATATAGAAGGCGAAGAACTTGAAATGACCCATGACGTTCTCGAGGTTGTCGCCGAATACATGCAGAAAAACCATGTTCCCGAAGATATGGGCGAAGCCCCCGTGCATGAACATCGAAGTGATCAGGGTCAGATAGACCGGGATCGGAGTCGGCTGCAGGTCGATAGTTCCCTGCCTGACACCGGTGACCGGATTATAGATAGCCACTGCCTTGTCTACGTCGATCCCTTTGAGGATCTCCTCCGGCACCGCCGAGAAGGCATAGGTGAAATGGTCGTTGCTCCCCATTCCCTGGAAAATCACGAAAACAAGGACATTGGCAATGATCAGCGCATAGGTGACCCAGGGAAAGATCGTAATATCGCTGTTGTCGTCGCCTATCGGAAACACGCTATAGCCACCTCCGGCAATTCATGAGACAAGGATACCAAAAGGTCACGATTTTTCGATAACCTCCTCCTTGTCCTTTCGACCTGGTGATAGCTTTGGGAATCGATGTTCCCCCGCGCGGCGCTGCCGAAAAGCAGCCCGAGAATCAGACCGATCATTCTCTTTATGGAGACAACAGTCTCTACAAGAACGACCTGCGTGGTCTTCTAGATCCGCATGGAGTCATGGATTTCAGTCCGAAAAAGAGCTCTTCCGAATCGGTACTGGGAAACATGATCAAAACCGGCATCAGCTGGCTGCCCTCCGCCGAGAGCCTTCTTGGTGGCGGCGAGAAACAGCCTGAAAGTCCTGATAAAAATCCCGAGAGCCAGACCACCGAAAAGCTCCTGGCGAGAATCCTCGATCCTTCGAGCCTGGCTATGCTCGATAACATCAACTCATTGAAGATAAATCGCACCGGCAGGCCGAACGAGCTTTCGGTGGTGGGAGACCTGGCTTCTTCAGTGACCATGAAAGCCCCGGATGCAATCATCACCGGTCTCGGTCCCCTGGGCGGCGTGACCGCCCGACCCGGCAACACCACCCTGGATGATTTCAGCTTCAATCTCAGAACCGACCCCCGGGATCCCGATGATGTCCGGCTCTATAACATGCAGGGCTTCAACGGCGGCGCCTCTCTGTACAGGCGCGGGCGCAACATCGGCTCCCGGGCAGGCAGCACCGAATGGATGCATTTCGATGTGGAGAAAAACGGCTACGCCCATGTCGATGTCAAGTCGAGTTCGTCCAGGACAGCCTACGCTTTCGACTCGAACCACTTCAAAGGAGAAGGTCTTGCCGGAAAGATGGTTGGCGATCCCGAATTTCGCGAGAGCGCCCTGGCCACCCTCCATAAGTTCGAGAAGTCCGTCGAGAGCCTGGAGATCCGTAAAACAGGAGCGGGTCACCATCAGCTCACCCTCGATCCGGACATCGAAAGCCTGCCCCTGAACAAGCCGGTGAAGAGTATGCCCGGTTTCACAGCCAGCAATCTGTATTTCAAGAAAGAAGGCGCTATTAAAGCCGACATCGATACTACCGGTAGTGAGAAAAGCGTCAATTTCCAGGCAGGCGACCTGGAAATCGGACTGGTCTCTCCCCTGGGCAATGAGTCTCGACTCTCGATCTCTTCCATCTTCACAACCAGAAGCAAAGACGGTAAAGAGTCCGTGAAAGTACGATTTTTCGGAATACCCGGCGAATTCGACCTGCCCTGAGCAGAGATGGCAATTCGGACTTGATACAATTTCGGAGTTCGACACGCTCCGGGAGAAGTTTTCAAGTGAAACTGTTCAGACTGGTATCGTATTCGATGCCCATCGCCATGGCTGCCGGCCTGGCGCTATTTTGCCCGGCGGCAATCGCCGGGGACGATGCGAAAGCCGTTGTCGAGAAGCTCGCCGACAAATACGAGGCAGCCTTCAAGAAGGGAGACGCTGCAGCCGTCGCCTCCCTCTGGTCCGAGGACGGTACTTTCGTCAGCACTGACGGTCGCGAGGTCAGCGGCAGGAAGGACATCGAGAAGATGTACTCGGAATTTTTCAAAGACTTCGGAGCGTTCGACATCGATGTGGTAGTGGAATCAGCGAAGCCCCTGGGCGAGTCGGCTATCCTCGAGAAGGGCTCGGTACAGGCTACCGACGACAGTGGCGAGCGAATCCGCTCCACCGAATATTCGGTTATTCATGTGAAAGACGGTGACGGCTGGAAAATTGCCAGCGCCATCGAGCGCTCCGTCACCCCGGAGCCTCTCACCCTCAAAGCCATCGCCTGGCTGGCGGGCAACTGGCACGCCTGCGGTGCCAGGGGCGAAATCACCTTGAAAAACAACTGGCAGGGAAAAAATTTCCTGGTCGGCACTTTTACGCTGAAAGGCAAAGACGGACTGGACCGCACCGACACCCAGGTGATCGGCGTCGATCCTTATACAGGCACCCTGCGCTCCTGGATCTTCGATAGTGACGGCGGCGTCGGCACCGGCGATTGGTGCCGGGACGGCAAAGGCTTCGTGATCGATGTCAAAAGAGTAACGGAGGAGGGACTGCGGTCCACCTGTCGCGACTATCTTCGCCGCCAGGATGACGGCTCCTTCACCTGGAAATCCACCGAGATCGACGTGGATGGCGAGCTCCTCCCGGACACCGAAGAAATCAAAGTAGAGAAAGCAGAATAGAGAAGGAATTTTCAATGTTCAATAAAGCGATACCACTAGCAATGTCACTGCTTCTGCTCTCTTCGGGTAGCGCCGCTCTGGCAAGAGGGTTCGGCGGCGGCGGTTTTGGTGGAGGTCACTTCGGTGGAGGGGGCTTCGGTGGTCGAGGATTCGGCGGTGGCGGCTTCGGTGGCGGCGGTCATTTTGGTGGCGGCGGCTTCGGTGGCGGTGGCGGTCACTTTGGTGGTGGCGGCAATTTCGGTGGCGGCGGTCACTTCAATGGTGGCGGCGGCAATTTCGGTGGCGGCGGTCATTTCAATGGTGGTGGCGGTCGCTTTAATGGCGGCGGCGGCAATTTCAATCGGGGTAATTTTTCCGGCAATCGGGGCAACTGGGGATTCAGCCGGATCTCGGGCAATAACATAAACGCCGGTCACAACATCCACAATTTCTCTCCCACCTATATGAACAACCATGGCACCATGGTTCGCAACAACTTCTACGGCGGTGGATACTGGGGACACGGCTACTGGGGAGCCCATGGTTTCTGGGGCGCTCCCGGAGGCTGGTATTGCCCGGGATGGGGCTGGGGAATGCCCTGGATGATCACGAGCTGGGCGACCATGGCGGGGATGCTGGCCCTGGATGCCACCATGATGCCGCGGTACTATGGCTATGGTCAGAATGTCACCTATAACAACAACCAGGTCTATTACAACGGCCAGCCCTATGCCAGCGCCAACGAGTATTACAATCAGGCGCAGAATCTCGCCCAGTCCGGTAATGCCGGCAAGCCCCGCAAGAAGGACAAATGGGAGCCTCTGGGCGTTTTCTCGCTGGTCCAGGGAGATCAGAAGAACTCCACCATGCTCTTCCAGATCGCCATCGATCCCAAAGGCAATATCGCCGGCAACTACTTCGATATGCTCACAGAGCAGACTCAGCAGATCAAAGGCAAGCTCGACAAGAAAGACCAGCGGGTGGCATGGATCATCGGGGACAATAAGAAAGTCGTCTATGACACCGGCCTCGGCAACCTGATGAAGGATCAAGCACCGATTCTGGTGCACTTCGACAAAGACAGGACAGAGCAGTGGCTACTGGTCAGAATCAAAAATGACGAAGCCGCTCAAAATACCGGTCAGGCCTCGAATGTCACCCCGGGAACCGGTGATCAAACCGGCTCAGACAGCGCCGAAAGCAGCGACAGCGAGATCTGAGAATTACTTTTTCCCGAAGGCCCAGATCCGGCATTTGATGAAATAGGTCTCGGCACTGTCCTCATTAGCAGCCCATGGCTCGTAGACCATTCGCGAGCCGATTTTCTCGAACAGCTCCCTGGCTTTCGGCTGATCGCTGGCGGCCACAGCCAGACGGCAATAAGCATTGAGAATGTCGGGATTGTCAGGATAGCGGGAAAGGAGCTGATCGAACCCCCGGGAGGTTCTCTCCCAGGAAGCATTGCTCTCTCTGAAGATGGTGTTGTTCTTGTAGAGCACCCGGGCCCGGTTCACATACCAGACAATCCGGGCGTAGAGCACATCGCCGTCTTCGCCTCCCAGCCTGTCTGCGACCTTCTCCGCATAACGCTCCCAGTCGCCTTCCTTTCCGTACCAGCGGGGCTGAAGGTGATAAACACGGTCGAAATAGATCTCGTTGTAAGAAGGGAAGGTCTTCTCGCCTTCGTCCATGGTCTTTTCGTACTCAGCCGGCTCCCAGCCCTGGCCCAGAGCTACTGTGCTGGCAGCGGCATACCAGCGCGGATTCTCGAGACGTTTTGCCCGGCCCTTCTCGAGCCATTCTTTCGACTTCTCGAGACGATTTTTGAAAACTCTCCAGGCATCTTTCTCGACTTCGCTCCCCCAGCCACCGCCCCGGGCGAACCAGGCATAGCCCGTATAGGCCTCCGACACCGCCACCGGTGCGTAAATGGAATCGGGATTGCTCTCAGCCCAGGCTTCGAGTAGCGCTATACGCTCTTTGTATGACTTGTCGTCCTCTTTGTCCAGGTGCCCGATATCATAGCCGAAGGAATCGAGCTGCCAGACCCCGGAGGTGTATTGATCCGCCGACTTTATCAGCTTGCCGACCATCTCCTCGAGACCTTTGAAATCTTTCTTCTCGAGAAGCCCTCTGAGGTCCTTTCCGATAGCCCAGGCTTTCTCCCAGCGCTCGGCATTCTGCTTCACCGGCTTGGGTAGCCCGGTCGTATCGACAGGAGGAGATGACCTGGTAGAAGATTCGATTGCGCCCTGGAATGGGCTCCGGGTAATGAATTTCATGACGTCTTCCGAACACCCGGTCAGAAGAACCGGCAATAGTACCAGCAAACTCGCCTTTTTCTTATTGTTCACCGGCATCTCCTCCGAACACTTCCAGCCAGTCACGTTTCATGTCCACCACTATAAAGCCCCGTTCCCCGGCCTCTGTCAGGGCACGATCGAGCTTGCCCACTGGCGAATCGCGATCGTAGGCATATTCTCTCTCTCCATCGGTATGGTGGACCAGGAGGCAGAGATGCTTTTGCTTTCCGGCAGCTGTCCATTTGAGCATCTCGAAATCACCGTCCGAATTGCCGAAGGCCAGGATCGGCCGGCGCCCGATCACCGACTGTATGCCCACGGGCTTCCCGGCACCGTCATTGAGAAAAGCGATATCGCTCTTCTTCACGATCTCGGGAACCCCGTCTTTCTCCCGATACTTCAGATGGCTGCTGCTTCCCACCACTTTCTCCGGGGCGATGCCATAGACACGCTGGGCGAAAACCCGCATGAAATCACGACCGCCACCGGATACTATATAAGTCTTGAAAGCTTTGCTTTCAAGATAAGATAGAAGCTCGAGCATGGGCTTGTAAGTACAGTCCGTATAGAGCCGGGAAAAGCGCGGATGCCTGGCGCTTCTTATCCAGCGGTCCACATCCGTGTCATAGTCGCTCAAACTGCTTTCGCTCCGGCTCAGACCGATCAGGTGCAGGATCCCCTTCGCCCCGGAACTCGCCAGGGTTTTGAAATCACCATCCAGGGCGGCCTTGACCAGGCTGTCCTCTTTCAATCCGGGCTTCTTTTCAGCAGCCTCCCGGAGCTGGTCACGGCAGAAGACGAATTGCGGATAGACCGGCTTCTCGCACCAGAGTGTGCCGTCATTATCGAAGACTGCTATGCGCTCCTCCTCCGGCACGAAAGCCGGGTTGTCACGGTCGCAAACCGTCTCGACGAAATCGACGATGGTCTCTTTTATGGCGCCATTTCGCCAGGAGGTCAGGCTCCCTTGCGGGCTGTCTCCTTCCCTGGCAAAAGCGGGGCTGAAAAGGGTGATACAGAGCAAAGTGGCGAGAAAGGCGCCGATATTTACAATTTTGAGTCTCATGGTAAGGAGGGAGTATAACAAAGTGAATAATGAGTTTGAACCATGGACCGATTTCAAATCAGAGCCGACGCCGATAACCGCAGCGATGCTGCGGTGGCGGTCTACCGGGTGAGACCGGGTGCCAGGTTCAGAGAGAGACTGAGCCCCTCGAGCAGGACACGTATCTCTTACGGTTTTGCCGCAGTAGTGGCCTATCTTCTACTTGCCTACCTGTTCCTCAAGCTTCCCATCGCCAGAGATCTTGCCGAGACCGTCACGCCCCTGCTTGCCGGTCTGGGATCCCTGCTCTTGCTGGCAGTCTCTTTCCTCTTCCCCAGAGACGAGATCTATCTGGACCGGCTCACCTGTGTCATTCCTTCCCGCAACCTCTTTACCGTGCAACCGAGAATATTGTGGTCAAAGATAGATGAGGTAAGTCTGGTGGATCTCAGCCAGGACGAAAAAAGACCCGACCTCGCCCTGAGACTTATAGAATCCAGTGGCGACGAGCACGACATCTGTCTTTCCGCTCTTGATGCCGACGCTACCGCTATCCTCTGCGACTATATCAAGCGCTATTGCAGCCACGCCCGGGGAGTGGCTCAGCTTGCGGATATCGAGAGGTTCCACGAATATCAGCACCACCGGCTTCCCGGAGTGAGCTATACCCAGCTCTGGGAATCGAGCGCCGCCATACAGTTCGGGCTCACCTCTTTCACGCCCCTGCCCCCGGGAAAGAAGCTCCAGGAGCGTTATTGCATCGAGCGTCAGATTGCTGCCGGCGGCTTTTCAGCCGTCTATCTGATCGCCGACGAGGAAGGCGGGAAATTCGTCCTCAAAGAATCGGTGATCCCTCCCAATCTCGAGCAGGAGCTCAAAGACAAAGCTCAGGAGCAGTTCGCCCGGGAAGCCAGGCTCCTTTCCCGGCTCAATCACAGCCAGATTGCCAGGGTCTTCGATCATTTCGTCGAGGAAGGGCGCAATTATCTGAGGCTCGAGTTTATCGAAGGCGAAACCTTGCGGTTTGCTGCCAGCGGCAGTCACGGTCTGCCCGAAGCGAAGGTAGTGGACTGGCTCCGGCAGCTGGCCTCGATTCTCGAGTATCTTCACGGTCTCGATCCAGCGGTGATCCACCGGGATCTTTCCCCGGACAATATCGTGATCCGCCCGGATGGCTCAGTGGTGCTCATTGACTTCGGAGCTGCCAACGAGTTTATCGGAGCCGCCACCGGCACCCTGGTAGGCAAGCATGCATATATGGCTCCGGAGCAGATCAGAGGCGCCGCCGAGCCCCGGAGCGACATCTATTCTCTCGGCGCTCTGGGCTATTTCGCCCTCACCGGCCGGGACCCGGAGCCGATTCGATCATCATCCCCCGTCGCCTCCGGGGCACCGATCACGCAATGGCTAGACACTTTCATCAAGAAAGCCACCAGTCTCGACAAAGACGAGCGCTTCCAGAGCGCTACCCTGTGCCTGAGCTATCTCAGGCAAGAGGAAGCCTGATGGAAAGACTTCCGATTACAAGAAGAGAAGTCCTGATCCGCTACGGGAAGCTCGCTCCTCATGCCCGGGACCGGGTCCTCGATCAGTTCTACCTGCTGATTCCGGGCAGCTCTTCTCTGGAAGCCCTGGCTTTCACGCAAGCCTGCACCATCGGTGCTGCTCTGGGTGCGGTCATCCTGGCGGTCATGGCTCTTCTTCCGCTTATAGAAAGGCTTACCGGTCTCGATCGCCCCACTGCCCAGGCAATGATCCCCGCCATCAGCATCATGCTCCAGATCGTGCTTTTCGCTTATGTAATCTTCAGCCGCCGCCGGCAGTACCGGAAAAGATACCACCACAAATTACTCGAGACCACCGAGATCGGTTTGAGCGCAGAGCGGATCAATCTGCACAGCCGCATCATCCATGGTGGCTGCGTGACAAAGTCCATCGCCTGGCAGGACATCACCTCGGTCCAGCTCTCGGAAGACGGCAGCAACGACCTGGTGATCAGGGATACTCTCGGTCAGACTATCTGTCTGAAGCTGGAATATATTCAGACCATCGAAGAAAGACAGATGCTGAGGGACAGTATTGCCGCCAGCACCTCCGGTTTAGACTCAAGAGCCGCCCTGGCAGGCATGCTTCGTATCGGCAGAAAAGACGATGTACCCTTCACCCGGCTCTGGTGCCAGGCTCTCGCCGACTCCAGACCGAGGAAGCAGCAAGACCTT
>JAGQHH010000792.1 GCA_020431945.1 Cyanobacteria bacterium HKST-UBA02
CCTTTAGAGAGTTATCTGTTATGTTGGCTGTTCCTAGAAACTTCAATCGACTATTGAAGGATGATGCCTTAAACGGAACCAATTCAAGTTTCTCGACAATATAATTGTGAAATTGATTGAAGTTAAAGCTTCCTGTGGTGTAAATGACATCTAAGTATTCAATTTGGCCAGATTGAGATGATTCAGCCTCAAAGAAAATGGAAGCATTTCCAGAGACAGTTCCTCTAGGGGATGGGAGGTCAATTTGAATATCTGCCATAACCTTTGAGTAGTTCTCAAAGACTGGTTCAGAAATCAAAATCAAATCTCTTTTTGCATCGATCCTTCCATTTTCTTCAATAAATTCAGTAGCATAATGCAAATCATTTGTGCTTAAAATAGTGAACTGTGTTCCCTCAACATTGTCTTTTGAAAAAATTGCCCATCGGAAATCAGCCCCTCTAAGACTAATCACATCCTTTCCTGCTAATTGAACTGAACTAGAATGATTCTTAGGGGTTTCTGGCTTTTTATTACGAACTTGGCATGGCGAACCACCACCACAAAGCTGGTAAGTAATGAACTGGCCATCATCGCAAGCAGCTGAACAGATTGGATGACTACAGCCACATAGTCCATCACTACAAAGAGTACCTGCTACTGCACAAAACTGTGGGCATTCACACCTCCAAGCATCTCCGCAATAGCCAATGCACGCTTGAGCAATTCCTCCAATGAAAGAATAACTAATAAATAAACCTACCATTACACAATTTCTCATCTTGATACCTCCTTAATAAGGGTTCAGGCCGATATAACCTGCCCAGTTAAACGCCTGCAAAGTCCTTCAATGCTGAAAGAGTTGCGACATATAGCACCAAAGTCGAAATCAAACTCTAGTCATATTGAGTAACAAGTCGCAACTGTAAACGGACTTTACAGCCATCCATTAATTGGGGCGTTTTGCAAAAGCAAAGTTAGGCAAAATGGCAAAATCGGGCGTGTCTTTCGGAGTAGACAGGAACGCGGAAAATAGCGAATAAATGCCGATCTATTCGGCAGTTACAGCAAGGAAAGGCCAGATCAACCCTGGCCTTTTTTCATTCTCCGCACCCTCATTCATGCGAAAACGGCCATTCCAGCTCTTCCTGAAATGGCCAAAAATGCCGTTTTTGCTGCTTTTACGGCCTTCTGCAAACAGCTGCCTCTATTGAAACCCGCTTGATTTCATCCCTAAATTACGCTATACCTATAAACGACATAGCAACTTATAAACCAAGGAGGCTCAATGATTCGAAGCTTCGCGGATCGCCTCACTGAGGACATCTGGAATGATGTCGAGAACAAACGGACGCGAAAAATTGAGTCCAGCGTCCGGGAGAGGGCCCGCGACAAAATGGCCATGCTCGATATGGCCGAAAAAGTTGAAGCTCTCAGGCAACCGCCCAGCAACCGGCTAGAGCGCTTGGGCGGTAAACTGAAAGACTTCTTCAGCATCCGAGTGAACGACCAGTGGCGCATCATCTTCCAATGGGAAGAGACCGAAGCAAACGCCTACCAGGTCCGTTTCACCGATTACCACTAAACCAAACGGCTGGGGCCAAGTGCCCCGGTCCTTGTCCATGAACAAACCAGGAGTAGGGAATGATTCCCCAAAACGGAGTTACGATGCACCCGGGAAAACTCCTTCGGGAGCTCCTTGAGGAAAATGGCATCTCACAAGGTCGCTTGGCTGAGCATATCGGAGTCCCCATCCAGCGTATCAATCTCATTGTCAACGAAAAACGCGGAATCACAGCTGACACGGCTTGGAGGCTCGCTGCTGCTTTTGGCCAAAGTGCACGCTTCTGGATGGGACTTCAGACGATGCATGACCTTACGGCCAACCGAATCCAAGAGATGATCCCGCCAATCGTCGAGCTCCAACCAATCCCGCAAGCTCAAGCAATGCCAGCGTGAGTGTCATCACGTTTCATCAGCCGCCCTCCCTGATACGGAGGGCGTTTTGTTTGAATTTTGATTTAAAATTCTCTCAAGACAACTTCTCCAAAATCTTTTTCTCCAACACTTCGATGAGTGCCCGCTTCTGGCGTCTGCGCCGGACCTCTTCCATTCCCAGCTTCAGATACTCGTCCACCTTCTTGCGGAACTGCTCTCGAAGCTGTCCCGGCTCCATGGCGTCGGCCTCCAGGCCGTAGAGCGTTCCGTTCACTCCTCCGCTTCGCGCGACCCACTTCTCGTTCTTCGTCTTCTCGCTCTTCTTCCTCGACAGCCGATACTTGTTGAGCTGGAT
>JAGQHH010000793.1 GCA_020431945.1 Cyanobacteria bacterium HKST-UBA02
TGTCAGCCGTTAGACCGGCCAAGCGGGTGATTGATGACTAAGTACTCAGACTTGTCCCTCCGGACATTTGAGCACGCGATCGCCAGCCTCGAGTCCGAGCTTCCAGAGGCTTTCATCGTTCACCTTCGAGCCCTCTTGGCAGCTGAGCAGATCGATGAGATCGAGTCACTGCTCGCGGCAATTGCGCAGTTTGAACAGTCGGGCCCTGATGATGAAGATTGAGTCGATTGTGATCCGCGGCGTTCGGGGGATCCGGGATGAGATGAAGTTGGAACTCAAGGGGCGGTCCCTCCTTTTGCATGGTGACAACGGATCTGGAAAATCTTCAATAGAGCGTGCACTGCGGTGGGCGCTGACTGGTCAAGAGCGACCTACGGATGAGGAGCCGTTCACCACAGAGAGCAGCTATCGCCGGCACGTTGAGGTTGAGCCAGACTATCCAATGGTCGAAGTTCGGCTGGATGAGAGTGACTATGTCCGGGTCACTCCGACCGAGTATGAGTCAACGGATGCCGCTGCTGCATATGTCGCAGCGTGTCAGCGTGGAATCCCGTTTCTACGAAGGGTGGAGCTTCTCGACGTGCTCACCCAGAAGCCGGTTGAGCGATTTCAGTACCTGGAATCGTTCCTGGGGTTCGAGCATGTAGACGACACGGTTCGTGGAATTGCAGCTGCGCGGGACACCATGGCAGCGTCGCTTGCTCGCGGGCAGCGTGGGTATGCTGCGCAGATCGGTGCTCTTCGGCCCCTGCTGCCGGCACCTCGGCAGAGCCAGTCTTCGACAGTGGACCAGCTCGTTGAGCAGGCAATCGCAGCTGTCGTTGACGTTCGGCTTGTTGCTCCTGGTTCGATGTGGGATGAAGCTAATAGCGCCGTGCTCGGATTCAGTCTCGATGACGGAGAGGAGAGCCTGGCCGCTAGAAGCGCAGCCATGTCAGAGCTGGCGGACGCATTCTCAGCGTTTCGAAGCAGCCTGCCGTCTGAACTCCCCGATCCGCTGGAGCTGGAAGGGCGTCGCCGCAACCTTGAGTCGGTAGTGGTCGACAGCGCGCAAGCCTCCACCATTGAGCACGCCCTAGCTCACTTCCGCACGGCTGAAGGCGACAGCTGTCCGGTGTGTCAGCAGCCGGTCGATTGGCAGCGGACCATGGAATCGCTCGAGCAGCGAAGCCGAGATCTCGTCGAGTACCTTCAACTAGTCAGAGATCGAGATGCTGCTGCTGATGGCTGGCTCCGCGTGTGGCGAGGGTTCCTTGCGCACCAGGAGCGACTGGCTCGGTTTCACCCAGCGGATAAAGCAAGCCTGGCTGCGTTGGCAGAGATGCCAGCGAAGCTGTCGGTTCTTCATGAGCAGGCGGAGTACTCAGCGGAGGAGCGCGAGGCTATGGTGGCGCTTGGCTCCGAAGCACTGGTTGCTTACCTAGCGAATGCTTCGGCGAGCGCTCGGCGCCTGACGGCCGGTGGGCCTTCACCGTCGCAGCTACCCCAGATCAGGCTGATCGCCTCGCTATTCCAGCGGATGGGTGAGGCCCTTCCAGGGATTCGCAGGCTTGAGCGAGAGAACATCGCAACTGAGCGTCGGCATGCTCACGTGATTCGCCTTCATGATGCGCTAAAACGCGCGAGGCAGGATGTTGCGAGGGAGACCCTTGCTGAAATCGGGGAGAGAGTCTCAGAGTACTATCGGTTCATTCATCCGGCAGATGCGGATGACGAGAGTACGGGGGCTCCTTCGGTTGTCGTTCAGCGACATGGCCGCGGCACCGCGTTCGTTCGGGGAGAGTTCGCAGACAAGGAGGTAAAGAACCCCAAGTGGGTCTACTCAGATGGGCACCTTGACACAGTGGGCCTTTGCCTCTTCTTGGCACTGCGGCGCTACCGAGCAGACGAGGCCGATGATGCCAAGCTGTTGGTTCTCGATGATGTCGTGGTCTCCATTGACCTTGGCCACGCCCGGCGGTTGATTGAGCTGCTGAAGGAGAAGTTTGCGGATCATCAGATCCTCCTCTTGACCCACAATGGCCTCTTTGCCCATTGGTGCGCAAACTTGATTCCGGGGCTTCGGCGACTTCAGATCAAGAGATGGTCACTCGCTGCTGGTCCACAGGTCGGGGACTATGGCCAGGCCAAAGAGCAGCTTCAGCAGTCAATGGATGGCGGAGTGGCGAAGGAAGTTGCACTCGGCCTCATGTGGCTCATGGACGAGTGGCTCGGTGAGGCGAGATTCGCCTACCAGGTCTCAGTGCCGGCCAAGCCTGATGAACGGTACACGCTGACCGACATCTGGAATCCGTTCGCGAAGGTCATCAAGCGGTTGGGCTTGGCTCTTGACTCAGGCTTGGGGGGAGCCGTAGACCTTGTCCGGCAGCTCCATGATCTCCCCGCGATTCGGAATGCTCTCTCCGCACACGAGAACGAGTTTGCGCGCGAGTTCCCTCGTGCAGTTGTTGTCGAAACTGCGCGAAAGTCGGTAGGGCTCGTTGAGGCGCTCTATTGCGACGGATGCTGCACGTTTGCGCGGCCGGTTCCTGATCGGTTTAACCCCTCGATTGTCCATTGCCACTGCCGCAGGCTCAGGTACATTGGCGAGGAGTCTACTAGTGGATCTGAATCTGCGGCGGTCTAACAATCCATTGCAGCGGACAGGCGCTTCGCGCCCGCCGCTGAACGGCTGGCCGTTGGCCGCCAGCAGCGTTTCCTGAAGATGAAGAGCAATCTATGCGACAACTGCAATAGAAGAGTCCCGCAAGAAGTACTCGGCAAAAGGAGCTCAAGACATGTTCAGAAAAATGTTAGCACTCTCGTTCGGGATCGCAATCTTGGCAACCCAAGTGTCACCACAGGAGGGCGTCGAGGTCAAGAATCGAGAGCCGATCGCATTCATCGGTCACGGGGCAGTCTTCGATGCAAATGGAAACGAGATCAACGTCACCCCCCAGTTCCTTCGAGAATCGATTCAATGGTATTTCGACTATCTCTATTCAGAGGCAGATCCAGCGGTTCGTGAGGCCTTCGACAGAAGCCAAGCGAGTTTTCTTCAAGGCACCGAACTAGAAGGCCAAAGCAAGTTGTTGGCGGACTCTATCCGCCTTGATTCGCTGCTGCTGACTACACGTCCCGGTAGCGGCGGCGAGATTGGTGGTAAGGTGCGAATGCTTGAACAACTATTGCTCACACATGAGCTGTCTCAGTTCAACCAACCAATCGGTTTACAGAGCAAGAGTCGGTTTGAGCCCCCGGCTGAGGTTGTAGAACTCCTCACTGCTGTCCAAAATAATCCGCC